>JBCBCO010000100.1:0-7856 GCA_038630445.1 Pseudomonadota bacterium
CCCTGTCGAGCGTGTGGTAGCAACCCCTGCCCCAGCCGCTTTCGATGTTGATCGCGCGCGCGCGGCGATGGATGCGGTTGCCTTCAATAATCCGGCGCGGATCACGCCCGTCTGGTCAGACAGCGGGGATCGGTTTGCTTATTTGTATGACGGGGACGTTCGTGTGCGCTCCGTTGACGATAGCAGCCTGTTGTTTGAGCTGACGGCGGCAGGACTGGCCGACGAGCTTTCGGTTTCGGTGGATGATCTATCGATTGAGATCGAGGATGGCGCGGACCTGCTGTATCTTGCGACGTCAGATGAGGCCTGGACGCGCGCCCTAGAGGCGGAGGCTACACCAGAACCGACTGAGCCGAAGCCGAAAGCAGAAACTGTGCGGAAGATGTTCCCCATGTGGGGGTATGATCGGCGGGAAAGCCTGTCGCCGGACGGACGTTCTTTTGCCAGCCTGGATGGTCAGGATTTGGCGATCCGGAATGTTGAGACAGGTGAGGTGCGTACGCTCACCAATGAGCAGGATCCAAACATTCGCTGGTTCCATGGCAATGATATTTGGGAGAGTTCGGATACGATCTGGAATCCGCAGGGCACGCACTTCATCGCGCGTCGCCATGATGCAAGCCGCACACCCGGCATTCTGTCGCTGGATTATCTTGAAAAGTCTGAACGGGTCATAGACTTTCGATATTGGGGACGCGCGGGTGACCCATTGCCGGAGACAACGCTCGTCTCTGTAGATGTCGAAACAGGTGTCCTGACTCAGTTGGGTACGCCGAGCGGGCCGGATGCGCTTTTGTTTTTCATTGAGTGGTCGCCGGACGGGAATTCTGTTCTAGCGATTTCTACAAGTCGCGATCTATCGGAGCAAACAATCTTCTCGATGAATGTCGAGACGGGTGAAGCGACGGAACTGGTTTCGCGCAGCGTTGACGAGGGTTGGGTGAAATGGCCCGGCGGACCGCGCACAATTCAGCACCTTGGGTCTGATCAGTACCTCTTGCGCAGCGATGAGAGCGGGTTCTTCAATTACAGCATTCTGGATGAGAGTGGCGAGACGCTACGAGTACTGACCGATCGTGATGTCGATGTGGGCAGCGTTATCGGCTTGGATGAAGACGGCGGATGGCTGTATTATCTCTCACCCGTCAACGCGGATCGGCCCTATGATCAGATCCCGCATCGTATCTCACTTGATGGGGGTGATCCGGAACAGTTAGCCGATCGAACGGGTATCTATTCGGCATGGCTCAGTCCAGACAAAGCGCATCTCGTCTGGCGGCATTCTGATGTGGATCGAGCGTCGCAGACTGAGCTTGCGACGGCTTCAGGTGAGTTGATCGCGGTGATTGAGGAGGTCGAAACGCCGGATAATATTCTCGGCGCGCCGCTGCCAGAGATGACGGTGTTTGAAAGCTTTGACGGCACACTTGTGCACGCGCAAATTTTGAAGCCGGCGGGCTTTGATCCGGCTGCGAGCTATCCGGTTATTCATCGCGTTTACGGCGCGATGCAGAGCAAAGTGACGCGCGCCGGATTCTGGCCAGAGACCGTTGGATGGCCAGGTTCAGAATATAATTCGATGTTAAACTATTTTGCGCAGCAAGGGTTTGTGGTCGTCTTGATGGATTCGCCGGGATCACCTGGCCGCGGTCGCGATTACAATTTGGCCTATTGGGGTGAATGGCCGGGCGAAACAGCTGAACACTATGAAGCCGGACTGAAAGCTTTGGCCGCAGAGCGCCCATGGATGGACCTGTCGCGGGTGGCTGTCGAGGGCAATAGCTGGGGCGGTTACATTTCTCTGTTCACAGCGCTTGAGAAGCCTGAGATTTATAAGGCCTCCTCTGTTTCCGTGCCGGAAGTTGATCTGTTGGACCACGCGCACTGGATCGAGTGGCAGCTGGGAACGCCCGAGGACAATCCTGAGGCCTATGAGGCAGGTGCGTTGCAGGACCGCGTCAGCGAACTGGATGTCGATTTGATGATTGTGGCGGGCATGAATGATGCGAACGTGTCGGTTTCCAACACAATGAAACTGCTCGATGCCCTCGCCGAGCATGGCAAGCCGTACGAATTGGTCATCTTTCCCGGGACCAATCATCCGCATCAGGGTCGCGGCGACCGCTATGCATACGCGGTCGAACGGATTAGAGTGTTCTTCGAGACATCGTTGAACAGTCCGGAGACATCTGAGTGAACTCAGTCGCAGAGGTTTTTGCACAACACGTTAAAGCCGACGGCAGCGCGCTTTGCCTTGCCCCGCGCGATCGCAAGCCTCTGAGCCGTGCGGAGGTCTGGGCGCAGGCGAATGATTTAGCCGACAAGCTTTATGCGGCTGGGGCGCGCCCCGGTGGGCGTGTGACCGTTGTGGTCGAGAAATCGCCTGAGGCTTTTGTGCTCTACATGGCCTGTAACCTCGCCGGATTTGTCTATCACCCCGCCAATATTGATTATACGGATGAAGAGCTGCGCTATCTGATCGCGGATGCGCGCCCTGATGTCCTTGTTTGCGCACCGCAACGCGAAGTGGCCCTGTCTGAGATGGGGCCGCATGTGACCTTCACGCTGGACCAGATCGGCGGCGGAAGCTTGATGAGTGCCCCGCAGCAGGACCGCCCCGATTATGAGGCGGAGAGGGATGACTGGGCTGCCCTGCTCTACACGTCGGGCACGACGGGCAAGCCGAAAGGCGCGATGCTGAGCCAAGGCAATCTATTATCGAATGCGCTGACATTGAAACAGCAATGGTGCTTCATCAGCGAGGATCGATTGCTGCACATGCTGCCGATCTTCCATGCGCACGGCCTGTTTGTGGCGGGGAATACATGTCTGGTAGCCGGGGCGGCGATGCTGTTTGAACCTGCTTTCACACAGGACCGGTTTTTTGAGCGGATTGGTGAAGCAACGTCCTTCATGGCGGTTCCGACGCTTTATGGGCGTTTGCTGAAAGATGAGAGACTGTCAGCCGAAACAGTGGGGCATGTTCGGCTGTTTACGAGTGGATCCGCCCCGCTGGACGCTGTTGCGTCAGATGCGTTTGAGGCGGTTGCCGGATCGCGCATTCTGGAACGCTACGGCATGACAGAGACGCTGATGCTGACGTCTAACCCATATGATCATGAGCGGCGTGCGGGTACGGTAGGCTTGCCCCTTCCGGGGGTTGATCTGCGCTTGCGCCGGGAGGATGGCGAGTTGGCCGAAATTGGCGAGCTGGGCGTCGTGGAGGTTAGCGGGCCGAATGTCTGTAGCGGGTATTTCAACCTGCCGGACAAGACGAATGAGGCCTTTACCGAGGACGGCTATCTAATCACGGGCGATATCGGCGTCCTAAGCGATGATGGATATTTGACACTTCAGGGCCGTGTCAGCGACATGATTATTTCCGGTGGCTACAATGTTTATCCGCGCGAGGTCGAGAATGTCTTGCTCGATTTTGAAGGGATCGACGAGGCGGTGGTCTTTGGTGTGCCGCATCCAGATTTTGGTGAGGGGGTTGTCGCAGCGATTACGGGGCCGCTTGGCATTCAAGAACGCGCGATTATTGAAGCGTCGCGCGCCTATCTTGCGAATTATAAGTCGCCGAAACGTGTTCTGATGCTCGATGATCTGCCGAAAAATGCGATGGGGAAAGTTGATCGCAAGGCCCTGCGGGCGGAATATTCGGACTTGTTTGGCTGAAATGGTCCTGTCGCAAGAGGCCATTGAAGACATATTGCGCGAGACCGCGTCGGCCTGCGCCATGCCGGGGGCACAGCTTTGCGTCTCTCTTGGTGAAGAGGTATTTTTTGCCCAGATCGGGTTTGCTAATCTGGCAACGCAGATGCCGGTGACGCCAACGACACGGTTTCAGCTCGCGTCTACGACGAAGCCGATGATTGCTTATCTCGCGCATCAATTAACGGCGGAGGGGCTGCTCGATCTTGCTCGGCCGGTTTATGAGTATTTGATCGGTGATGAGCGAGCGGATTGGTTGAAAGGCAGCCCCATTACGACGCAAATGCTGCTCTCGCATACGAGCGGATTGTGCGGCGATGCTTTCCTGGATCTTGGGTCAGGGCGGGAGGCTGAGGCCGCTCTGGTTGAAAAAATTGGCAAGATCGCGGTGTTGCATGCGCCGGGGGAGGATACGTCCTATTGCAATGTCGGCTTCGTGCTTTGTGGCTATCTGCTCGAGGCGGTGAGTGGGCAGCACTGGACGCGCTTGTTCAGGGATCGGATCGCGTATGAGCTGGGGTCTTCAACGCTTGATCCCTGGCCGGATGAGCACGCACAGGACCTTGCCATCGGGCACAGTGGCGATGTGCCTGTTCAGCGCTCTGCGCTGTCTATTTCGAATGCGGCTGCAGGCACGACGCTGGTTGGGACGGCAGAAGATTTGTGCGGGTTTGGGCGTTTGGTTCTGGATGGGCTGCAGGGTCGAGGTGTGCTGAAATCAGAAGATGCGATCTCGATGACGTCTCTGGTTGCCCCGCTTGCACCGAATGAGCGGGGATTGGGGTTTGGGCACGGCATGATGGTGTTCAGTGAGGCACCATTTGTTTTTGGCCATGATGGTCTGACGATTGGTCAGCAGTCTTATCTGCGCGTGTTTCCTGAGACAGATATCTGTGTGGCTTTTCTTGGGAATGGCGGTGACATGCGGGCAGCGTCGCGGCAGATTTTTGAGGCTTTGGCGCCGATATCGGGTTCGATGCTTGAGCTACCGCGATATGAGAGGGGCGGTTTGGCACCGTTAGAGGGGCGTTATGATCGAAATAATGCGTCGCTTTTGATTGAGCAGAGCGGCGATGGGGCGACGCTGTCTGTGCTGAACCACGAGCGCTGGGCGATTGATCTGTATGGCGCGATTGAGGGGCCGTATGAAATCGTGATGCTGCCGAATGGGGGGTATGGTTTTTACAAGGCGGACTCTGATTTTCCGTATCGACTGCATGTGACTGAGCATGCGGCGTATTTTGGGATGCGGCGTTATAATCGCGTCCACGGAGGCGGCCTGTGAAGCTCACCTGTCTGACTTCTGATGCGCCGCTTACTGCACCTGTTGATCTTGAGATTTCGGGGGTGCGGCCGCGAGAAGCAGTGCAGATCGAACTGACGCTTCGGGATGATAACGGAGTCGATTGGCGATCTGTGGGCCGGTTTCAGGCGGATTCGGAAGGCCGGATTCACACGGAACGGCATCCGAGTTTGGGCGGGAACTACTTTGGTGTTGATCCGCATGGCCTGTTCTGGAGCGCGCGGCCTGCGGGGTCTGAGACATTGGTTGAGGATCTTCTGGATGGACAGTCGCGGACGTTGATGCCGGTCCTCGATCCGCTTGCCGATCTGAAGTGGGCGGTTCGTATTGAGGCGGCGAATGTTGGCACTCAAGAAGCATGGCTTACTCGTCGACGGGTTGCTAAGGGCGTGAAGCAATATGCGCCCCCTGCCCCGCTGCAGGGTTTGGTGTTTGAGCCGGAGGACTGGAATGGGGCGTCGGTCCTGGTACTTGGCGGGTCAGAGGGTGGGCTGTTTCCATCGCGTGCTGCGCTCTTGGCGGCATCCGGCTTTCGGACGCTATCGCTCGCCTATTTTCAGCATGAAGGCCGTCCTAGTGAGGGGCGGAACCTGCCGCTCGAATATTTTGAGCAGGCTTTGCGGTATTTGCGGGAGACCGGACGCGGGAAGACGGGACTGGTCGGGATTTCGAGAGGGTCAGAGGCCGCGCAGCTCACAGCTTTGAAATGGCCTGATCTGGTTGATGCATTGGTGCTCTGGGTGCCGAGCCATGTGGTCAATCGCGGGCTTGATCTGGCTGGCGGGGATGACTTTCGGCGGGAGACAAGCGCGATGTGGTCTGTCGGCGGTAAGCCGATCCCGGGCGTTGGGTTTCTGGATGAGGATGTGGAGGCAACTCCTCTGCGTGATCAGGATTTCGCGACACCTTCAGGACGGCGCTATGCGGACGAGTTCCAGCGAGCATGGGACGCCGCGGATGAAAGCTTTCGAATTCCGATTGAGGACTATGCAGGCCCAGTCCTCTGCGTGGCCGGGGCGCAGGATGCTTTGTGGCCCTCAGCGTATGGAGCTGAGCGGATTACTGAGGCCCGGTCTGCCCGAACCGGGCTTCGCCAAATGGCGATCTATGAGAATGCCGGTCATTTAATCGGGACACCAGATGAGCCGCGCCCTTTTCCTTGGCTGATGCATTGGTTGGATGGCTATATGGGGATTGAAAACGGGTTCTGTGCTTATGGCGGTACTCGCGAAGGCGCGGCACTGGCGGCACGGCAGTCATGGCAGACGAAAACTGGGTTTCTCAAAGAAACACTCTTATAGGATTGCGGGATCAGTAACGGTCCATTACAAGACAAAGTGTATACACTTTAGGAGGCATCATGACGGGACGCGTAGACCTATCGATCCACGACGGGCTCGCGACCGTGATGCTTAACCAGCCCGACAAGCTCAACGCGATGACGAAAGTTATGTGGGGTCAGTTTGCCGACGTTTGGGAGCAGCTTAATGAGCGCAAAGATGTGCGATGCGTCCTTCTTTATGGTGAGGGTCGCGGCTTCTGCCCCGGTAATGATATTGGCGAGTTTGAGAGCGAACGCTCTAATGAGGCAAAGGCGCGCGCTCTCTCGGAAATCATGAACCGCGGACGGATCGCGATGCTGGCCTGCCCGCATCCAGTCGTGGCACGTATTCAAGGGCCATGCGTTGGCGGCGGGCTGGAGATTGCCTGTATGGCGGACATGCGGATTGCCTCCAGTGCCGCAACGTTTGGGGCGCCGTTGAATAAGATTGGGCTAAGCATGGCCTATGAGGAAATGCTGCCGATCTGGAAGCTTTGCGGGCGCGCGCAAATGTATGAGTTTCTGGTTGAGGGCCGGATTATTGACGCGGAAAAAGCGATGATGCGCGGGCTGGTCAATCGCGTGGTTGAGCCGGATGACTTGGTTTCGGAAACGGAGAAAACTGTCAAAGCAATCATGGACGGGCCACCACTGGTACATCGCTGGCATAAGCAATTTCTTGATCGGCTGAACAATCCTGCGCCACTGACGGAGGCCGATCATGATGACCATTATCTGGCTTTCGAAACCGAGGATTATAAGCGGGGTTACACCGCGTTTCTGAACAAGACGAAAGCGGAGTTTGTGGGGCGGTGATGAGGAATAGACAGTCGAAATCCGGGCCTCTGGTTGGCCTAAAAGTGATCGAGTTGGCGCATGTGATGGCGGGCCCGGCTTGCGGGCGGATGTTGTCTGATCTGGGTGCGGATGTGATCAAGCTGGAGCGGCCGGGCGGAGAGGACTCCCGCCATATGGCCCCGCCCTATCTAGGCACGGACTCAGCCGCTTATGTGATGATGAACCGGGGCAAGCGGGATATCTGCGTTGATCTGAAAACCGAGACCGGAAAGCGGGTCTTCCTCGATCTGGTCAAGGATGCTGACATCCTGATCGAAAATTTCCGCAAAGGGACGATGGACCGGCTTGGGATTGGCTATGACACGTTGAGCGCCATGAACCCCGGCCTGATCTATTGTGAGATTTCAGGCTATGGGCGCACAGGCCCGATGGCGGATGAAGGGGGCTTTGACCTGATGGCACAGGCGATGTCGGGGCTGATGAGTTTTACCGGTGAAGGACCGGGGCGTCCGCCGGTCAAAGTTGGTGCGCCTGTGGGTGATATCGGCGCAGGGATGCTGGCAACGATTGGCGTGCTGGCGGCGCTGCAGGAGCGGCAGTCGTCTGGGCGTGGCCAACGCGTGGATACATCCCTATTTGAAGCCGCCCTGTTTCAGACGCTATGGCAGTCAGCCATTTATCTCGCGAGTGGAGACGTGCCGCAGGCGATGGGATCTGCGC
>JBCBCO010000101.1:0-7780 GCA_038630445.1 Pseudomonadota bacterium
AGTGGCTTCAAGCTCGAGTTTGTCGCGAACGGCGCCAAAAACAATGATGCCTGCCCATCCGTTTGCGGCAGCGCTCGCAGCAACGTTTCCACCAACCAGCGATCGACGCAAACTGCCCCCACCATCGACGATCAGGACAGCGCCGTTCCCTGGCGTCGCCAGCACAGCTTTGACTTTCGAATTGTCTTCAAAGCATTTGACGGTGCGAATAGAGCCGTGAAAGGCCATCTTGCCGCCGAAATCCGTGAAAATCGGTGGCAATGGTCGCGCAACATCTGGGAAATCATCGCAAATATCGCAGGTTGAGATTTTATCCGTCATTACGTCTCTTCTTTCGTGTCCCACTTATTCGCATCGGAAATTCGTCTAAAAACCGCGATAAATCGTATCGTGTGCCTGCGAAACCGCCGCTGCTGACTTGCAACCGGCCTCTAGCTTAAATAGTAGGACGGCAAAAGCCCAAAACGCCGCGTGCTGGAAAGCGCAAGTCTCTCGTCACGATGGCAGGTTAAACACGAAGATGCGGGAATGATCATGAGTTTATACGCCACCTATTTAGAAGAAATCGAAACCCGTAAAGAACAAGGCCTTCACCCGAAGCCAATTGAAGACGCAGCCTTGGTCGCAGAGCTGATCACGCAAATCAAAGATACGGGTCACGCCCATCGCGCAGATTCGTTGAATTTCTTCATCTATAACACGCTCCCAGGCACAACCAGCGCCGCTGGCGTCAAAGCAGCGTTCTTGAAAGACATTATCGTCGGCAAAGCGACCGTCGCCGAGATCACGCCCACGTTCGCGTTTGAGCTTTTGTCGCATATGAAGGGCGGGCCGTCGGTTGAAGTCTTGCTCGACCTGGCGCTCGGCGACGAGACAGCTATCGCCGCTGAAGCCGCGACCGTCCTGAAAACCCAAGTCTTCCTCTACGAAGCCGACACGGACCGTCTGGAAGCCGCACACACAGTCGGAAACGCCCTCGCCACCGATATCCTGCGCAGCTATGCCAATGCTGAGTTTTTTACCAAGCTCCCTGAGATTGATGAAGAGATCAAAGTCGTGACGTTCGAAGTCGCAATTGGCGATGTCTCGACCGACCTTCTTTCGCCCGGCAAGGACGCACACTCACGCTCTGACCGCGAGCTGCACGGCAAGTGTCTGTTCGAGCACGACCAAGAAAAACAAGACGCTCTGAAAGCGCTTCAAGCGCAGCACCCTGATAAGCGTGTGATGCTGGTCGCCGAAAAAGGCACAATGGGCGTCGGCTCTTCGCGCATGTCTGGCGTGAACAATGTCGCGCTCTGGACCGGCGTTCAGGCAAGCCCCTATGTGCCCTTCATCAATATCGCCCCGGTCGTTGGCGGGACGAACGGCATTTCACCGATCTTTTACACCACGGTCGGTGTGACCGGCGGCATCGGGATCGACCTTCAAAACTGGGCCCGCCAAGTCAATCACAATGGCGCTCCAGTTATTGATGAGGACGGCGAACCGGTCCTGGAACAGCTCTACTCTATCGATACGGGCACGGTTCTGACCATCAACACGAAGACTAAGAAGCTTTACAATGAGGCGGGCGAGGAACTCGTTGACATCACGTCGGCTCTGACACCTCAGAAGGTGGAATTCATGAAGGCGGGCGGCTCATATGCGGTCGTCTTCGGCAAAAAGCTCCAAACCACAGCCGCCAACATTCTCGGTATGGAGGCCCCTGCGGTCTATGCGACGTCGAAAGAAGTGACCAATGAGGGCAAAGGCCTGACCGCGGTCGAGAAAATCTTCAATCGCAACGCGGTTGGCGTGACGCCAGGCAAAACGCTGCACGCTGGCTCTGATGTTCGGGTCAAAGTGAACATTGTCGGATCGCAAGACACAACCGGCCTGATGACGTCGCAAGAGCTCGAAATGATGGCGGCGACCGTCATTTCTCCGACTGTTGATGGCTCCTATCAGTCAGGCTGTCACACGGCGTCTGTGTGGGACGTGAAAGCCCAACGCAACACGCCAAAGCTGATGAGCTTCATGAATAAGTTCGGCTTGATCACGGGTCGCGACCCGAAAGGCGTTTACCACCCAATGACGGACGTGATCCACAAAGTCCTCAATGACATCACGGTCGATGATTGGGATGTCATCATTGGCGGCGACTCTCACACTCGCATGTCAAAAGGCGTCGCATTCGGCGCGGACTCGGGCACGGTGGCGCTCGCGCTTGCAACCGGCGAAGCGACTATGCCGATCCCACAATCGGTCAAGGTGTCCTTCAAAGGTACGCTCAAAGACCATATGGATTTCCGCGATGTCGTACACGCGACGCAAGCGCAAATGCTCGACGAATTTGACGGCGAGAACGTGTTCCAAGGCCGCATCATTGAAGTGCATATCGGTACACTTTTGGCCGACCAAGCCTTCACTTTCACCGACTGGACGGCGGAGATGAAAGCGAAAGCCTCGATCTGTATTTCCGAACCTGAAACGCTGATCGAGTCCCTCGAAATCGCCAAAAGCCGGATCGGTATCATGATCGAAAAAGGCATGGACAATGAGAACGGCGTCCTCAAAGGCCTCATCGCCAAAGCTGATCAGCGGATTGCCGACATTCGCTCGGGCGAGCGCCCCCCGCTCATGCCCGATGACAATGCTGAATATCTCGCTGAATTCACCGTCGACCTTGATAAGATCAATGAACCGATGATCGCCGACCCAGACGTCAATAATGATGATGTCTCCAAGCGCTACACGCATGACACGATCCGCCCAATCTCTCATTATGAGGGCACCAAGGCGGTTGATCTTGGCTTTGTCGGATCCTGCATGGTCCATAAGGGCGACATGAAGATCATTTCGCAAATGCTCAAAAATATCGAAGCGCAAAACGGCACGGTTGAGTTCAAAGCGCCGCTCGTGGTCGCGCCGCCAACTTACAACATTGTTGATGAGTTGAAAGAAGAAGGCGACTGGGAAGTCTTGCAGAAATATTCGGGCTTCGAGTTTGATGATGATGCCCCGAAGAATGCCGCGCGAACCGAGTATGAGAACATCATGTATCTCGAGCGTCCAGGCTGTAACCTCTGCATGGGTAACCAAGAAAAAGCGGCCAAAGGCGACACGGTGATGGCGACATCGACGCGTCTCTTCCAAGGCCGTGTGGTGGCTGACAGTGATGAGAAAAAAGGCGAGTCGCTCCTCGCTTCGACGCCAGTTGTCGTCTTGTCGACCATCCTTGGACGCACTCCAAGCATCGAAGAGTATGTTGCGGCTGTGGACGGGATCAATCTGACCAAGTACGCGCCGCCGCGCCTCTAAGCGCAGTGGTATCGGAACCGAAGGGGACGCGGTGAAAACCGGCGTCCCCTTTTTCTATTTCGGCCCCTCTCGACGGCTCTGGTCCGACGTGACAAAGTCTCATCAAAGAGAACGACAATGAGATTGGCAGGGAGGCCCATCACATGAGCGACAGCACCGTCTACCCGGTCCCAACAGACTTCGCGGCGCAGGCAAACTTAAGCCCAGAAAAGTATCGTCAGATGTATGCGGCTTCGCTTGCGGATCCTGAGAGCTTTTGGGGCGAGCAAGGCCAGCGGTTAGAGTGGTCGAAGCCTTATACGGTGGTCAAAGACGTGTCCTGGGACAAGTCGGACCTGCATGTGCGCTGGTATAGCGATGGTGAGCTCAATGTTTCGGTCAATTGCATTGATCGGCATCTGGCGACGCGCGGCGATAAGACGGCCCTGATCTGGGAAGGTGATGACCCGGCCGATGCCGCAAGCGTGACCTATCAACAGCTCCATGACGCGGTCTGCCGGTTCGCCAATGTGCTCAAACAGATGGGCGTGCAAAAAGGCGATCGGGTGACGATCTATATGCCGATGATCTTAGAAGCGGCTTATGCGATGCTCGCCTGTGCGCGGATTGGCGCGGTCCACTCGATTGTGTTTGGCGGCTTTAGCCCTGAGGCGCTCGCCGGCCGGATCACTGATTGCGATAGCCAGTTCATGATCACCGCTGATGAAGGCATTCGCGGCGGCCGGATTGTGCCTTTGAAAGTCAATGCCGATAAAGCCTGTGAGCTGGCCGGTGGCATGGTCAAGAAAGTTCTCACCGTGCGGCGCACGGGCAATCCGGTGAACATGGTCCCGGGCCGAGACATCTGGCTGCATGAAGCCGGCGCTGATGTCAGCACAGATTGCCCGCCCGAGCCGATGAATGCTGAAGACCCGCTCTTCATCCTCTATACGTCTGGCTCGACCGGCAAACCGAAAGGCGTTCTGCACACAACCGGCGGCTATTTGGTCTGGGCCTCAATGACCCATGAATATGTCTTCGACCTCAAAGAAGATGATGTGTACTGGTGCACCGCCGATGTCGGCTGGGTGACCGGGCACTCTTACATCGTCTATGGCCCGCTGGCGAATGGTGCGACCTCAATGATGTTTGAAGGGGTGCCGACTTATCCGGATGCCAGCCGGTTCTGGCAGGCCTGTGACAAGCATAAAGTGACGATCTTCTACACCGCCCCAACCGCGATCCGCGCGCTCATGCGGGAAGGCGAAGGGCCGGTCAAATCAACCGATCGCTCCAGTCTGCGCTTGCTGGGCTCGGTCGGGGAGCCGATTAATCCCGAAGCCTGGGAATGGTATTATCACACGGTCGGGGAAAGCCGCTGCCCGATTGTCGACACCTATTGGCAGACCGAGACCGGCGCTTGCATGATGGTGCCGCTGCCGGGTGCGACCGATCAAAAGCCCGGTGCAGCCAGCCATCCCTTCTTTGGCATTGAGCCAAAACTGGTCGATGCCGAAGGGGCAGAACTGACCGGCGCGACCGAAGGCAATCTGATCATCACCAATAGCTGGCCGGGGCAAATGCGCACCGTCTATGGCGACCATCAGCGCTTTATCGACACGTATTTCTCAACCTATCCGGGGACTTACTTTACCGGCGATGGCTGCCGGCGCGATGAGGACGGGTTCTACTGGATCACGGGCCGGGTCGATGATGTCATCAATGTCTCAGGCCACCGCATGGGCACCGCAGAAGTGGAAAGTTCGCTGGTTGCCCATGACGCGGTCGCCGAGGCGGCCGTGGTCGGTTATCCGCACGATATTAAGGGCCAAGGCATCTATGCCTATGTCACGCCAGTTGCGGGCGTTGAAGCCGATGACGCGCTCAAAAAGGCGCTGGTCCAACATGTCCGCACCGAGATCGGCCCGATTGCAAGCCCAGACTTGATCCAGTTCGCCACCGGCTTGCCGAAGACCCGCTCGGGTAAAATCATGCGCCGCATCTTGCGCAAGATCGCAGAGAACCAATTCGACACTCTCGGCGACACCTCAACCCTCGCAGACCCCGCCGTCGTCGATGATCTCATCGATAAGAGACAAAATCGTTAGGCGCTTGCCTCAGTCGTTGCGAGGCGTTGCTCGTCCCGCATACCGAGATAGAGGCTGAGGCAGCACGTCCAGAGGACCACGGTGAAAGGTAAAGCGGCGGCGATCGTGCCGGCTTGGAGCGATTCAAGCGCCGACGTGCCACCACCATAGAGCAGGGCAGAGGCGGTCAAACCGAGCATACAGGCCCAGAAAACGCGTTGGGCAACCGGTGCATCTGTCTTGCCGCCAGACGTGATCGTGTCGACGACAAGCGCACCGGAATCGGCGGAGGTGACGATGAAAACGATCAGCAAACCAATCGCGATGACGGAGGTCACGGTGCCCCATGGCAAAGCGTCGAGCATCTGAAACAGGACAGTCGCGGAGCTGACAATACCGCCCGACAAGTCGCCAATGCCATTCTCATATTGGAAGACGGCCGTCTCGCCAAAGGCCGAAAACCAGACCACGCAAATCGCGAACGGGGCGAGCAGCACGACTGCGAAATATTCGCGAACGGTGCGCCCGCGGGAAATGCGGGCGATGAACATGCCGACAAAGGGTGACCAGGAAATCCACCAGGCCCAGTAGAATATCGTCCAGTCATGGAACCAGCCAATGTCTTCACGGCCGAACCAATTGGTGAGGGCAGGGGTGTCTCTGAAATATGCGAGCAGATTCTCGCCCATGCCGGTGAAAATGAGCGCGGTGGGACCGGCAATACAGACAAAGACCAAGAGTCCAAACGCGATCGCCATATTGATATTGCTGAGCAGCTTGACCCCGCCATCCATGCCGCGAATGACCGAGATGACAGCAAGGCCGGTCATCGCGCCAATCAGTCCAATCTGCACCCAAACATTCGGTTCGAAATCAAACATATAGCCAAGACCGCTGGCCGCTTGTGTACCGCCAAGACCAATCGTGGTCGCCAGTCCGAATATCGTCGAGACGACTGCGAACAAATCAATCACGTGACCCCACCAGCCCCAAACGCGCTCGCCGAGCAGGGGATAAAAGGCGGACCGGATGGAGAGAGGCAGGCCTTTATTGTGGGCGAAAAATCCGAGCGACAGACCCACCACAGCGTAGATGGCCCAGGGCGACAGGCCCCAATGAAAGAGTGTCGCGCTAAAAGCGAGGCGATTGGCCTCCGGACTGCCAGGTTCCGCGCCAAGCGGCATGCCGAACCAATCTGTGTGATAGGCAAGCGGTTCGGCTGCGCCCCAGAACATGAAGCCAATGCCAACGCCAGCAGCGAAGAGCATCGCCACCCATGAGTGGATCTTATAGTCCGGCACTGCATTTTGACCACCAAGCCGAATGCGACCGAGCGGTGAGAAAGCCAAGGCCAGGCAGAACACAAAGACGATGACCGGTGTCGCTGCGAACAGCCAATCAAAGGACTGCAATGTATGCGACCGCGCCGCGCTGAGAATGTCACCCGACAGAGCTGGGAACACCAATGTCAGCCCACTGAACACGAGGACCAGGCTCGCCGCGAGGAAGAAAACCGGATTATGGACATCTAAACCAAGGAGTTCGACATTGTCCTGACCGACCTCATAATCGGTCTCATATTCAGTCTCTGTCAAAGTCGGATGTTCGGCATCAGCCATTCTTCACCTAGGGGTTCGATCCCGGACTGTCTGACATCAATTGTGTTGATGTTCAAACCATTTGCCGCAGGTCCGCATGCCCTTCCGATCGATTGCCGTACCGGAAGTGCTGTAAAATTAGCACAGTTTGAAGCGGATTCCGGACGCGTCCGCGCCAAAAGCAGTCAATAATCTTTCAATCATCAAACTATCTGTTACCTGTGGCGCACCATCGAGCGATCGTGATTCTGGTGTGCCCTGCGTAATTCGGCGTGGGCCTGCACGATCGGAGCAACCCCCGAGGGAAAACATATGTATCGACTCATGAGTGGCGTCTCTGTGATCGCCATGTCGAGCCTATTCAGTCTTGGCGCAGCCGCCCAAGACGGCGGTGAAACTGAGGTTAAGCGCCTCCAACAAGTCACCGTCACAGCCACAAAACGTGCTGAAAGCGCCCAAAGCATTCCTGTCGCCGTCGATGCGATTGGTGAGCAAGAATTGGAAGAATTGGGCGTCAAAAACTTTCAAGACTATCTCATTCAGCTGCCTGGCGTGACCGCAGGTGGTTCTGGCCCTGGTCAGAACTCTATCTATATTCGCGGTCTTGCCTCAACGACCCCGGCCGCGACGATTGCCGGTGTTGCGGGGCTTGCCCCGAACGTGTCTTTCTATCTCGACGAACAACCGCTGGCGCAGCCCGGACGGAACTTAGATGTCTATGCGGCCGACCTTCAGCGGGTTGAAGTCCTGTCCGGCCCGCAAGGCACGCTGTTCGGTTCAAGCTCGCAAGCCGGTACGGTTCGCTTGATCACC
>JBCBCO010000102.1:0-7741 GCA_038630445.1 Pseudomonadota bacterium
TCAAGGAAGGCCTCAAACCCGTCAGCGTCGAGGATTTCAGACCAAAGATAGGCGTAATATCCGGACGAATATCCCGTCGGGCTGGAGAAGATGTGACTGAAATAAGTTGAGCGATAACGCGGCTCAATTTCCGGGATCAGGCCGTAGCCCTCTAGCGTTGTCTTTTCAAACTCACGCGCATCTGTAATCGCCATTGCCTCGTCATAGCTCAGCGTGTGCCAAGATAGATCGAGCAGAGACGCCGCAATAAACTCCGTCGTGCGGAAGCCTTGATTGTGGTTGGCCGCCTCATTCATTTTCTCGATCAGCTCAAGCGGGATCGGCTCACCGGTTTCATAGTGCAGCGCATATTCCGCCAACATTTCAGGCGCGCCCGCCCAATGCTCAAGGATTTGGGCCGGGAACTCAGTATAGTCACGCGGGCCATCAACGCCGGAGAAGGTCGGATACTTCACCTGTGTGATTAGACCGTGCAGGCCGTGTCCATACTCATGGAACAGGGTCTCAACCTCGCCAAAGCGCATCAGCGTTGGCTCACCTTCCGGCGGTGTGATCAGGTTCATATTGTTCGTGATGATCGGACGGACCTCGTCTGCATCATCATAATTCGACATCGGACGATAGCTGCTCATCCAGGCGCCACCGCGCTTGGAATCGCGCGCATACATGTCCATCATGAACAGGCCGAGATGTTCGCCTGTCGCATTGTCGGTCACATCGAAAGAGCGGACCACCGGGTTCCAGCCTTCAACCTCGACCTCCGTCATCGTGATATCGAACAGCTTTTCAGCCATGTCGAACGCACCCTTCTTGACCGCGTCGAGTTCGAAGTACGGCTTCAGGACATTGTCATCGAAGGCGTATTTATCCTGGCGGACTTTCTCGCTGTAATGCCACCAGTCCTGTCCTTCGAAGGTAAACGCGTCGCCGATCAGCGCCTGCATTTCCGCGCGCTCTTGTTTGGCTTGGGCCAGTCCCGGTTCCCAGACGCGAATCAGGAAATTCTCAACCGTTTCCGGGTCACGCGCCATATTATACTCAAGGATGTAAGCAGCGTGATTAGGATAACCAAGCAGTTCCGCGCGCTTGGCACGCAGCTGTGCGATCTTCAGACCGAGCGCATTATTATCAATGTCGCCTGAATTGGCGCGCAGACGATATCCATCGAACATTTGCTTGCGCAGGTCACGGTTCTCAGACTGCGTCATGAATGTCTCATAGACAGAGCGATCAACCGTGAGCACCCATTTATCACCGTCTTTCAGAGCGGCTTTGAAACCATCAGCAAGGCCCGCAAGATCGGCTTCATCGGTCACTTCAATGCGGAACGCTTTTGTCGCTGTCAGGACATTCTGGCTGTACTGAGTGGTCAGGGCCGAAATCTCCGCATTAATCTCTGCAACCTGAGCTTTCACATCCGGCGCAAGATTGGCTCCTGCGCGCTCAAACCCGCGATAGCTCAACTCGAGTAAGCGAGCCTCCTGTTCGCCAAGTTGCTTGGCTTCATCGGACTCTTTGACCGCTTTTACACGCGCGAACAGCGCTTCATTAAAGTTGATACTATCTGAGACTTTTGTGGCAGCAGGCCAGATCTGACCTTCCAGCGCAGCAATCTCGTCATTCTTCTCAGTGCCGGAAATATTCGAAAACGTCAGCAGGACCTGAGTCATGCTGCCACCGGCTTTTTCCATGGCGAGGATCGTGTTCTCAAAGGTCGGCTCAGCCTCATTCGTTGCGATGGCATCGATCTCAGCCTCAAGCTCGACAACAGCAGCCTCAAAAGCGGGCATATAGTCGGACGCTTCAATCGTGCTGAACGGCGGCGCACCATAAGGTGTATCCCAAGTCTGAAGCAGTGGATTGTCGGCAAGATCGGCGTCGGTCGCAACCACGTCCGTCGTCTCAACTTCACTTTCAGTTTCAGTCGTTTCAACCTCGGTTGTTTCACCTTCAGGCGCGGCGTCTTCCGCCGGATTACAAGCGCTGAGCGTGAGCGCAAAAGCGGCAACACCGCCAAGCAGGAAATTTTTGACAGACATTGAGTGGTCCTCTGTGTTTGTGACGCCTCCTTTAACCAGATATTTCAGGCAAGGCCTAGGGGCTGATGTTATTCTATACGTTTCACCCAGACATAAATTTGCGCCTGAAGCGGCAAACCCGCAAAACTTTGGCATGACTTTTCCATTTCCGGGGCTTAATGAGCCTGAAAGACAGACCCTTCACGCAGGAGAGCCGCCATGCGCATTGGTGTACCGACCGAGATCAAGAAACAGGAATTCCGCGTCGGGCTAACGCCTGAAAGCGTCGGTGAACTGGTTCGCGCGGGCCATGAGGTTTTCGTCCAATCTGATGCCGGTGTCGGGTCAGGCTTCGATAATCGCCAATATGAAACCGTCGGCGCAAACATTGTCGCGGACGCAGATGCCGTGTTTGAAGCCGCAGAACTGATCGTAAAGGTCAAAGAGCCACAGCCGGTCGAAACGGCGCGCCTTCGCGAACACCACACCCTCTTCACCTACCTGCACCTCGCCCCCGATCCGGTCCAAGCCGATGGGCTTCTCAAGAGCAAATGCCTCGCCATCGCCTATGAAACCGTCACCGATCGCGATGGACGCCTCCCGCTCCTTACGCCGATGAGCCAAGTCGCAGGCCGCATGTCTATGCAAGTCGCAGCATGGGCGCTCATGAAAACCAAACGCGGACGCGGCCTCTTGCTTGGTGGTGTTCCGGGCGTGACCCCTGCAAAAGTCGTCATCATCGGCGGCGGCGTCTCAGGCACAAATGCGGCCGAAATCGCTGTCGGTATGCGCGCAGACGTGACAATTTTCGACCGCAACAATGCCCGCCTTGCCGAGCTCGATGCCCAGTTCAATGGCGCCGTGAAGACGATGTATTCCACTAAGGCATCACTCGATGCCGCCGTCATGGAAGCCGACCTCGTGATTGGCGCGGTCCTGATCCCGGGCGCGTCAGCCCCGAAACTGGTCACGCGCGATCAGCTTAAAACCATGAAGCCGGGCGCGGTCCTCGTCGACATTGCCATTGATCAGGGCGGCTGCTTCGAGACCTCAAAAGCCACCACGCACGAAGACCCGATCTATGAAGTCGACGGCATCCTGCACTATTGCGTCGCCAATATGCCGGGCGCCGTCCCACGAACGTCCACTTATGCCCTGAACAATGCAACGCTGCCTTTCGTGATGGAAATCGCAAACAAAGGCGGGCGTGAAGCGCTGAACTCGAATCCACATCTGGCTGGTGGCCTGACCGTGGCCGATGGACACATCGCGCATGAGCAAGTGGCGCGTGATCTGGGCATGGCGTTTAAGCTGCCAGAGTGGTTTGAGGGGTAGGCTTCTTCTAAGTGCCCTTTGTAGGAGTTGAGGACCCTTCCTAACGTCCGCCGATACCTGCGCACGCAGGTATCCATCTCTGGACCTTCCCACGCATACGATAGGTTCAGAGATAGACCCCTGTTTTCACAGGGGTTGGCGGAAATACTACTCTTAGGACCGGCTCGCGCTTACGCGCTTCGCATTCAAATCCTAAATTTGGTCCCCCGGACCAAATTTTTTCGCGTAGCAAAACCGGATTTGAATGGTCGGAACGGCAGGATTCGAACCTGCGACCCCTGCTCCCCCAGAGCAGTGCGCTACCGGACTGCGCTACGCTCCGACTTCAGCCGCATATAGACGTAAGCGGGTTTGACTTGCAACCGAGCGCGACAGACGGACCCGCACTTTTAAGCGAGACGGGAAATTTCCTCACGCAGGCGATTGTCGCCATCGGTCGTAATCTTCTCCAGAACCTTCACCCGGTCGCGCAAACGCAGCACCTCTTTCTCGAGATCAGAGACGCGGTCCAGAGTTTCGACATCGGTCCGCGCATTCGCTTTCGTTTCGATCCATGTCTTCACAAGGCCTGCGCCCACTGCAATCAGAACGATCAACACCACCATTGTAAACGGGCTATCGACTTCCATGGGTCTTCTCCTTGTGTATTATCGTTAAACGATATGTAGGGCATGCACCCACATTGCGCAAGATTTATATTTGAAAGACTTTGGATAAACAGCGTTCGGCGGCGCGGGCGTGACCTAGTCTTTCCCGCTAAGCGCATCCAGTTGCGCCTGCATGGCCTGCATTTGCGCACGCAGCATCGCCATCGGATCCGCAGCAGATGGCGGTGGCGTGCTCTCGGATCGACCATTCTCAGAGGACCGCCTAGAGGATCCACCGCTCGCGCCCGGCATGAACATTTTCATCGCATTCTCAAACATGGCCATATTCGCCTTGGCCTGCTTTTCAAACAGTCCAAACGGATTAGCCATTCCGCCGCCACTCATGCTCTTCGCCCACTGCTCGCGACTTTCGGCAAAACTGTTCATACTCATCTCCAGCCAGGCCGGCAAAAGAGCGTTAGGACCATTGCTGCCATAAAACCCGATCAGCTTGCGCAGGAAATTCACCGGCAAAGCGCCCTCGCCCTTTGTCTCTTTTTCAAAAATGATCTGGGTCAGAACCTGACGCGTTAGGTCTTCTCCCGTTTTTGCGTCACGAACCTCGAAATCAATTTCCTGTCGTACAAGGTCAGACAGGTGATCAAGGGTGACATAAGAGCTGGTCGAGGTGTCATACAATCGTCGGTTTGCATACTTTTTGATGATGACCGTTCCGAGATCCTTGCCATTTTTCGCCATAACCATCCCTCATCTTGCCGTGTTCGCAGCAAACTTTCCTATTTTGCAGTGCATATAGTGGCACAAATCGCCATACTTCTAAAGCCGTCTTCCATCCTTACACCGATTATGCTTCAACGCGATTTAGCAGATGCAGCAAATTAAAAATGCTGCGCAGCATTTTTTTAAGGAGGAATACATGGGCAAAACAGCATTGGTGACAGGCGGAACGCGCGGAATCGGACACGCGATCAGCGTTTATTTAAAAGACAAAGGCTTCAACGTCGCTGCCAATTTCGGCGGCAATGAAGAGGCCGCAAAAGCCTTCACCGAAGAAACGGGCATCAAAACCTACAAGTTCGACGTCTCTGATTTCGATGCGGTCGGCGAAGGTCTGAAAGCCATCGAAGCTGACCTCGGGCCCGTCGAAGTCCTCGTCAATAATGCCGGCATCACATGGGACGCCCCTTTGCACAAAATGAGCAAGGAACAGTGGGACAAGGTCATCGACGTTGATCTGAACTCCGCCTTCAACCTCACACGTCAGGTCTGGGACGGTATGCGAGAGCGCGGCTTCGGACGTGTCATCAACATCTCCTCCATCAATGGTCAGAAAGGACAGTTCGGCCAAGCCAACTATTCCGCCGCAAAAGCCGGCCTGATCGGCTTCACCAAAGCGCTGGCCCAGGAAGGTGCAAAGAAAGGCATCACCGTCAATGTTGTCTGCCCGGGCTACATCGATACAGAGATGGTCCGCGCCGTTCCGGAAAAAGTGCTTGAGAGCATTATCGCCACCATCCCGGTCGGCCGCCTCGGCAAGGCAGAAGAAATTGCGTCCATGTGCGGCTACCTCGCCAGCAATGAGGCCGCCTTCATCAATGGTGCGACTATGACGGTGAACGGCTCGCAATATATTGCTGGCTAGAACGAAAAATCCCGGCACTGCATGTATGTTGCAATGCCGGGATCATCTTTAGATGGTGGCGCTTTAGGCGCTTTCGCACCCGCAGCTTGGGGCGCAGCTGCAGTCGACGCAGGTACACGCCTCACCGCAACAGCATTGGCCGGATTTCGGCTCGACGCTGTGGCACGCACAGCTTGGGGCGCAATCAGCACATGCGCAATTTTGCTCTTTAGTCATTTCAGTCTCCTCACTGAAGTTGGGATTATACCCTCAGCACGCCAAATTTGAAATAGACGCGTTGCAATCCACACAATTTGAACTTTGCCATTGACGAACTGTCACATTCGCCTGTTAAGCGAAGATAGATTTCCAGGGTTTGCCCACTCCCCCTCCCAACCACCCCAATGGTCCCCAGAGGATGGGGTGGTTGGGAGGGGGAGTGGGCGGATCATGACACAAAAATCATCACAGGAGCCCTCGATGATGGCCAAAAGAATTACCGTAGCCCTCGCAATCGCCACCGGAGCGCTCCTCGCCTCCTGCGCAACAGTCCCGCTGTCTCAGGCGACCGCTGAGCAGAGCGAAAAACCAAAATACGTGATCCTCATGGTCTCAGACGGCATCGGCTTCAACGGCTGGCTCGCTGCCGATTATTACCAGGGCCTCGCGGGCCAGCAGTCCTATCAAGTCACCCGCCCGGATGGCACAGAACCGGTTGTCCTCGGTCTCGCGCACAGCGCGCTCAACCTGATTGATGAGAACGGCAATCTCATTCCTCGTGGTGGCGACTCAAGCTTGGCGTCCGGTGCCGTTGAGCAGGGTTATGACCCAACAACGCGTTGGCGTTCATTCGAAAGCACAATGGCAAACGATTTCGCTGTCGCTGACCGAAAACTCGCGTACACATCATATACTGACAGCGCAGCCGCTGGCACGGCGCTCATCAGCGGCCGTAAAACATGGGCAGACCGCCTGAACGTGGATTGGACGGGAACAATCGAATTTGAAACCTTCGCCGTGCGCGCCATGGATCGCGGCCTATCCGCTGGCGCGGTGTCATCCGTCATGGCGTCACATGCAACGCCAGCTGCCGTCATCGCGCACAACGTATCCCGTGATAATTACGTCGAGATTTTCAATGAGATGGTCGCGAGCGAGCTCACCGTCATCATGGGCGGCGGTCACCCGCTCTATGATGGCAGCGGCAATGTCAACGAAAACCCTAAAAAGCGCGATTTCCGCTATGTCGGTGGCAAAGACACGCTCGGCGTCCTCACCTCAGAGGAAGGCCTGAACGGTTTCACCTTCATCGACGCAAAAGCCGATTTCGCAGCCCTCGCAGACGGCACTGACCTTCCGGATCGTGTCATCGGAATCGCGCGCACCAACTCAACCCTACAGGCCGCTCGCATGGGTCTCGACAGCGGCGACACCGTCTCCGGCATGGCCTACAATACCGAAGTCCCGGACCTCGCCACCATGACGCGCGGCGCACTTAATGTCCTATCACAAGACGAAGACGGCTTCTTCGTGATGATTGAGGGCGGCGCCGTCGACTGGATGGGCCACGCCAATGACATGCCGCGCTTTATCGAAGAGCAAGTCGACTTTAACGCCTCCGTCGATGCGGTCATCGAGTGGGTCGAGGCCAATTCCAGCTGGGACGAAACCCTGCTGATCATTACCTCAGACCACGAATGCGGCGGCATCTGGGGCGAAGGCACTTGGACCAATAGCGTAGGCGGCCCGGTTGCCGCAAACCGCGACAATGCCGTGCTGGAAGAGGCCCGTTACAACCCAGCCACAGACCGCTTCAACGCTTTCCTCGCGGTCCAGGATCGCGGCAAGGGCAACCTGCCGGGCTATCAGTTCTCGTCCCCCAACCATACCAACGAACTGGTCCCCCTCTGGGCCATCGGCGCAGGCTCAGAGCGCTTCGCAGAATTCACCCGAACGGACCTGAAAGCCGCAGACCTCTGGGGCGACCAATACGATTGGGACGGACAGTTCGTCGACAATACAAGCGTCTTCGACGTCATGAGCGCTGCGCTGGAGGATTAGGGCGAGCGTCTGTTCACGCTAAACATTCTTTGGATGCTTATGTGTCTCTAAAAAGGAAACAATGACTACCATACGCAACAAATCTTCTTCGACTTTAT
>JBCBCO010000103.1:0-7579 GCA_038630445.1 Pseudomonadota bacterium
CCCCCCCCCCCCCCCCCCCCCCCCCCCCCCCCCCCCCCCCCCGCCCCCCCCCCCCCCCCCCCCCCCCCCCCCCCCGCGGCCCCAGCGGGGAGGCATTTTTGATTTCTGAAGTTTCAACGGTTTTTGCGACATCGGCGTCGCGACTCGCGACATCGGCGTCGCACATTGCGACACGGGTGTCGCGGCAGGCGACATATATGTCGCGCTGTCTTTGCGACACCGATGTCACATTCTGTCTGCTTCGCAATTCAGTTAATGCACGTTGAATTTGGCGTCGGCTGTAACCGGTTGTTGTGACTAAATCGGCAATGTTCGTTATGCCGTCTCGAGCTAATAATCGAATGAGTTGCGCGAGCGCTGATAGGCGCGGGGCTTGCAAAGTCGTAATTGACGCAGTACTTGACACGTATCGGTTCCCTTCTTCATTCGGCGATCGATGATCACCCGATTGGTTGGCGCTGGTCGCGGTGTGTTCCAATCCGAAACTTGGTCCCGGCTTTACTGAGCCGGGGCTTTTTCGTTCACAATCAGCGTTTGAGATGTCCCAAAGAGGCCATCACCGGCCTCAATGAGGTGGCCGGAGCGGCGTAGCCGCAGGACGGCCGGCAACAGGGCCAGCATCTGTCCTTTAAGAACAGGCATGCCAGCATCCGTCAGTTTGATCGGCCCATGCTCGCGAATGCGCTTCAATGCGTCGGCATCAGATGTCGTGTTCTGACGGCGTATAGGGCGGGGTGTGTGGCTCGCATCGACGGCACCGGTAATAGAGATCACGGCACCAATTGCGCCGCTGGTTGCCCACGTGACTGGCGCCTGATCCACGTAGCAGTCGTCCTGGATGATCTGACACTTTACCAGCGCATCAAGAATGGCTTTGCGATAGTTGTCTCGGTCGCGGCGGCGGCTGTCGGGTGGCGTGATGTCGATTGTAACGCCGATATCAGGTCCGTAGACGTAGCGTAGCCGGGCAAGGCGGAGGAGCGGATAGGCTTCCTTCTGCCAGGCCTTGTAACGGCGTGACGGATAGCGTTTGACGGTCTGTTTGCCGTTGCCGATGTTGATGATGCCGTGTGCAAACAGGTTGTTCAGCGTTGGCGGGAACGGCAGCCAGACACTTTGGGTGATGATTTCACGCTGCATCGGTTGTCTCAAGCGCCGAGCGTGCGTCGTAAGCTGCCATCCATTCCAGCAATGCATCGGCTGTTCGCAGGGTCATGGAGCGCCCACTCAGAAACCGATGGATGACATGCGGATCGCCATTGAACTCACGCCCCATGCGCGTGGGTGTGAATGCGGCATGGCGATCTAAGAAATCCCCGATGCGGCGCTCAAGATGTTCGCGGAAAGCTGTCATCTCTCAACTATCGTGTTTTATTTCCCATCGGTCAAGGTCGACAATGCTTCATGATGCAGCGTAGATGTCGCGTTAATTGCAACGGATGGCAGACTGGCGACAAAGATTAGAAGCACAGCTCGTGGCGCGTGACCTGGACATGAAGACGGTGTCCATTCGGGCTGGTAAGGGCGAGACCTTTGTCAGAGATCTTCTGCGCCGCAAAAACTCGCCATCGATCGATAACTTGGAGCGTGTCGCGTCGGCGCTTGGTGCATCGCTCTCAGAGCTTATTGGGTCCGATCGACCATTTCAGACGATCCCAATTCGCGGTGCTGTCGCCGGCGGTGAGCAGTGGCAGCCGTTTGAAGATCAACTCGGAGATCTTGAATTCCGTATCGATCAAGGCGAGCCAATCGCGCTCGAGGTGCGTGGTGATAGCATGAGCCCGGTCTATCGGCAGGGCGACATCATCGCTGGTCCGAAGTACTACGGACAGCAGATCGAGCGGTTGATCGGGGGCGATTGCATCGTGTTCACCACAGATGACGAGGGATATGTTAAATTTTTGGCTAAGGGTCGGCGCTATGGACGGTTCAACTTGAAGTCGTACAATCCATCATTTCCTGATCAAGAAGATGTAGCGCTGCAATGGGCGGCGCCAATTCAATGGGTTAGGCGCGCTCGGTGAAGCCGCGTACGACCCAGCCAACGGTCCAGATAAGTGCGAACCAAAGTAGCCCTGCTGAGAAAAATGGTATCGCGGTCAGCAGGGTCGCTTCTGCATCGCGCATCGATCGCGCTCGCGAAGCAGCATCCACGAGCCGAGTTGTTGATGCGATGTCGAGTGGCGGATACTCGCCGTGAGTGGGAACCCTTGCAAAGACAGCCGCGGCGGGTGCTGGTGGCCGGCTGCAATTGATCACGCTGGCATCATCGAAGCGATACGCAAGCGCATGGTCGCGGATGTTGCATAGCGCGCCATCACTGTCTTGGGCCAGCCTTGTCGGCGCAGCGGTCTTCGGCCCGCCATCGAAAACAAACGCTTGACCGCCAATGAAATCGGGTTGCGCCGTCGAGAAGTCAGACGCGTACCAGTGGTAAGCCGCGACTAAAGTGAGTGGGACGCCTACGGCAAGGCACAGGACTAGCCCAGCGATCGCTAATCGGAAAAATCCGCGCCTCATGCGTCCTCACAAATAAAACGTAGCCGGATCAATGTGCTACGAATCAATGTCGGCAAAAAGTGATAAATTCCCCATCTCACGTGTTGACACATGGGAAATACCCCATCATGTTCTTGCTTGTCTGAACCCAAACAGACAACCCCGGCCTCTGCCGCGACTCGCACGCCCAGCGGCAGAGGCCTAACAGGAGCAGCGCCATGACCTATCAGCCATCCGATCACTTTGACCGCATCGCCGGCGAGACCGAGCATAGCGAGCTTGTTGATGTGCCAGCCACGCAAGAGCGACTAACAGTGACGACTACGACCACGACACCAGAAACAGAGGCAGAGACCATTGCACGTCAGTCAGGTTTTGCGCTGCGTTCAGTTGAAGAAGATCTGGCTGCAATCGACGCTGAGCACGAGGCTGCGCTGGTGGATTCTGAGCATGCAAAAGAGCGGTTTTTGCGTGAGCGCGCCGAGCTCGAGGAACGGCGCTTTCAGGACTTCGAGCAGTTTCATAATTTTACAAGCAGTCAAGCGCAGATGTTAGGGATGCAATTGGGTGACCTAACGCGCGTCATGCAGAAAGCACCCAATTCTGTGTTTCGGGCAGATGATATGTCTGCCATGGGCGTCGATGCGAATGACGATGCTGCTGCCCATTACCGATATTTGGCGGCGCAGGCCGTATATTTTCTAGAAACGCTTTGGGATGCAGCAGGATACAATCTACTTCTACCGCGAATGAACGCCGGACCATATTTGCATCGGCCATTAAAACCGAGTGAAATCCGCAGCGTATGCGCGCTCCTACCTAAGCCTGAACCGGCTGAAACTCACTAATACACATCGCCGCACGTGTATCCAAACGTGCAGCGGACCCGTCGCCGATGCCGTTCTGCGTACGGTGGCGGGTCATCTTTGATGCTTCGCGAGATTATCATGTCCTTCCTGCCTCTCACACCAGAGCAAGTCATAGAGCTTCAAGCGCCGTTAGATGGCGCCAATGTCAAAAGCCGCAACAAAGGCGGTGTAACGCTTGGCTATATTGAAGGGTGGCATGCCATCGCAGAGGCTAACCGGATATTCGGTTTCGATGGCTGGTCGCGGCAGACGATACGTTGTGAACCGACGCACCAACCCATCGAGCGCGAAAACAGCAAATCCAAAATGCTGTGGCATGCCGGTTATATGGCAGTCGTGCGTATCACTGCTGGTTCTGTGTGTAGAGACGGAACAGGGTTCGGGTCCGGCGCCCAAGGGATTTTAGGTGACAGCATTGAGAGTGCAATAAAAGAAGCCGAAACGGACGCGATGAAACGAGCGTTGATGACCTTCGGCAATCCGTTTGGTTTGGCGCTTTATGATAAGAGCCGGGAACACGTCACGAATACGGACGCGATCAATCAATATCGGTCAGCGCAGCAACAGCGCGTCCTTTTCAAGCGTCTCGGTGAAGGAATTGACGAGTGTCAGTCAGCGCACGAGATCGACGTTTTTCTTGAAAACCACGCGCGTGAACTCCGCAACATCAAGCAGGATTGGCAATCGCATTGGAATGACAAAGTTGCGCGGCGTCGGCAATTGCTTGAGCAAATGGCAGCTGCGTGATGGCCGAAAGCGTATCAATACAGTGCCCGCGTTGCCGTACCAAAATTACCTTTGATCCACCGGACAAACAAAGAAGCCCACAGGAGCACAGAACATTCTTCGGTATTGTGAAAGTGGCTTTTGATAACTGGCCGGAGCGTCACCCGTATAAACCGGAGAACGTCGAAGCGCTGCGTTCGTGGCTGCTTATTCAAGTCGGTCATTGCGACGAGATGCACGTTCCAGGGATTGAAGCGGCTGATGTTCGGGATTGGGTCTCGATCGCCAAGTTTACATCAGGTACGTCAGCGACGTTTCGGGCAAAGAAATCTGGCGACGGGATTACGTTTCTGCGCGCGCGGTCACTGGCACTGAAGTCGTTGGAAGATCGCGAACGGTTCCATGATGTAGCTCAGCGTGTTTACGGCGAGATACAGCACGTGACGGGTATTGATGTGGATCGATATGTCCGTGGAGAGCCGCAGCACGCAGATAGGGTGGCGTGATGCGGCAATGGTCAGAAGATGAAGATGACTTTTTGCGAAAGTCGCAAAACCTATCGGCGCGACAAGTGGGAATGGCTCTCGGGCGCAGTCGGAATTCGGTTTTAGGTCGAAGGCGCCGCTTGTTTGAGCCGCAAAAATACAAGGCCGATTGTGAAAAGGACAAGAGCAGGCGAGCCCATGAGAAACAGCAGCGAGCTGTATGGCGGCCACTGCTACCGACGATTTTAGACCGTAGAGCGAAGCCTTTGGCGGCACCGTTGCCGAGCATGTTCTTGCGCGAAAAGCGTTATCCGAATGAGGGGGAAGTGTAGTGCGTATTGGTCCACAAACAGAAGCAGCAGACCGCCTGCATGCTGAAAAATACCGTCTGCCAGGAGAGAGCTTTCGAGATGCCATGAACCGCATCGCATCGGCAATGAGCGACAGCGATGTACATTACCACAAGTTGCGCGATATTTTGTTGAGCCAGCGGTTTTTGCCGGCTGGCCGAATTCAAAGCGCTATGGGCAGTGGGCGACAGGTAACGGCCTTCAACTGCTTTGTGTCCGGTACAATCAGCGACGTTATGACGGGGAATGAGGCGTCAATCATGGGACGCCAGATGCAGGCCATTGAGACGCTGAGGCGTGGCGGTGGTATCGGCTATGATTTCTCGACGATTCGTCCGCGCGGTGCGCCGATTACGAAGTTGGAAAGCATCGCGAGTGGACCGGTTAGCTTTATGCACGGGTATCACGCGTGGGCGGAGGCGGTTTCTTCTACGGGACATCGGCGCGGCGCACAGATGGGTGTGCTTCGCATTGATCACCCCGATATTGAAGAATTCATTCGCGCCAAACAGACAGAAGGCAAACTGACGACATTCAATATCAGCGTTGGCGTCACCGATGCGTTCATGCATGCGCTGGAAGCGGACGAGATGTTCCCGCTAATGTTCGAGAGGCGCGTTTATCGAGAGGTTCGTGCGCGCGATCTGTGGGAGCAGATCATGCGATGCACATGGGATTACGCTGATCCAGGTGTGTTGTTTATTGACCGCATTAACGTGAATAACAACCTAAAGTACTGCGAGACAATAGCGGCAACCAATCCCTGTGGCGAGCAGCCGCTGCCACCATTCGGCGCATGCCTTTTGGGGTCGTTTAATTGGGCCGCCTACGTTGGCGATGATGGTTTTGACGACGATCAATGGGCGGAGGATATCCCGGTGATTGTCAGGGCTATGGACAACGTAATAGATCGAACGACGTATCCGCTAATCGAGCAGGAGCACGAAGCAAAATCGAAACGACGTATGGGGCTCGGTGTAACTGGCGTCGCTAATGCCATTGAGGCATTGGGCCACCCGTACGGATCTGACGAGTTTCTACGTGTTCTGGATGAGCGATTGGAGGTTCTCGCAAACGCTGCTTACACTTCCAGCGCGCAGCTTGCTGCAGAGAAAGGCGCGTTTCCGCGGTACGATGCGGCACAGTTTTCGGAGGCGCCATACGTACAGTGGCTCAACTCCGATACGCAAAAGGCGATTACTGAGCATGGGCTTCGCAACAGCCACTTGATTTCAATCGCGCCGACTGGAACGATCAGCCAATGCGCCGATAATGTTTCAAGCGGTATTGAGCCAACATTCGCGCTGTCGACCAAGCGCATTATTCAAACTGATGACGGCCCGCGAGACGTGGTTTTGCAAGACTATGCGCATGCGCGGGATTGGTGTCATCCGACAACCTTTGATCGGGTATCAGTTGACGATCATTTGAAGGTGCTCGCGGTGGCAAGTGCCTGGGTCGACAGCGGTGTGAGCAAGACGATTAATCTCCCGAACACAGTGCCGTGGGACGAATTTAAGTCAATCTATACGCGCGCGTACAAGCTCGGCATCAAAGGCGTGACGACGTTCGTCATGGGCAACGCGAAAGGGTCGTTGCTGGAAGTCGCAGAAGCGCAGCCGGACACCTGTGTGATCAATGAGATGATCGGCGAGCGAGATTGCGGCTGATGACGCGCGCGATGCCGGTGCGTGATTCCCGTTTTGTTGGGGAGACTGCACATCGTTGCCAGTGGCCTGGCGGCAACGGTGAAGGGCGGTGCACGGCACGTTGTGTACGGCTCAAATCCGGAAAGATATCGCCGTACTGTGCAAAACATCATGCGGTCGCGCATGCGCCTCCGCGCACAGTCGCTAAGTCCAGTCAGCCGCAGCAAAATTGGCAACCGAAACAGCGCGCGATGTGGCGCATGGGGTTCTGACATGTCTGATGATGTCATCCTGTACACGCCAAAGGCGGCAGCCGAATCGATCAAGGGTGGAGCCATTAGCGTCGCAATGATCCGCACAGCAATCCGTAACGGCCGTCTGGCGACTCACAAAATCAGCGGGCGACATCTGATCTCGCCAGAACAATTACAGGATTGGATTATGTCATGCCGCGACCATCAAAACCGGCCCGCCTCTACCTGCGGAAAGACAAGCGAGATGCCGAGCCCACATGGGTCATCCTTCACCGAGGGAAAGAGCGTCGCACAGGCTGCGGCGCTGAAGACCGCGCAGGCGCTGAAGCGGCGCTCGCGGACTATATCTCAGAGCAATACGAAGTGCCGACCGGCATCCGTCGTCTCGATCAAATCTCGATCGCCGATGTCATAACAGTTTATCTGCGAGAGCATGCCCCGACAATTCAGGAAAGTGCCTGGCTGGCGGATATGTGTATCGCACCCATCAAATGGTGGGGCGGGAGGACATTGGCAGATGTGCGTCGGCAGACATGCACGCAGTACGCGGAAGTACGCCGGAGCGATGGGGTTGGTGATCGGACGATCATTCACGAGCTAACGGCCTTGAGCGGGGCTATTAATTATTACCACTCGGAATATGGGCCGTTGCCGGCGGTGCCGGTTGTAACGAAGCCGAAGGCACCAGAGACGACAAGGCGTGCGCTTGAGCGCGCGGAGGTCGCAGCATTACTGGCCGCATCGTTG
>JBCBCO010000104.1:0-7565 GCA_038630445.1 Pseudomonadota bacterium
CGTAAGCAATATCCCAGATGCGTGGCGATCAATCTTACCCAAAACCACAACGACGCTGTTCTACAGATCAGAAGCCTTCCAAATAGATGTCAGCGATACAGCGCGTACAGCAAAAATCGAGACGATGGCACGCGTCGGTGCGACCCACAGGATAGACGCTACATTGGAGAATGGCTCTGCAATAACGCTCACAGACGTTCTTGGCACTCCGCTTCAAAAAGGCGACACGATTTCGGTCACACCACGCCCGTCGCTTTTTTACGCTTTCTGACATTTCCGTCATAGACAGCAAACGGCCTCGCCAAAGACACAAAGCCCGATTACTCTAAGACATCAGTTGAAGAGGGTCACATGCCCAATCTGTTGAAAATGCTCGCTGCGATAATCGCACTGCTCATCGCAGCTGCGCAAAGCGCCAATGCTCAAGGTCTTATCCGTGACGCTGAAATTGAAAAGATTTTACGTGAGTGGACCAATCCGATCCTGGAAGCAGCTGAACTCGAACCAAACGATGTCGGACTCTACATTATAAATGATCGCAGTCTCAACGCTTTTGTCGCGAACGGTCAGCGTATCCACCTGCACGCTGGCCTAATCATGGCGGCCGACAATTCCGCACAGGTTATAGGCGTTATCGCGCATGAGACGTGCCATATCGCTTGCGGACATACAGTGACGCGGACACGTGCCGCTCAGGTTGCTTCACGCCCTGCTCTTATCTCAATCGGCCTTGGCGTGCTTGCCATCGCTGCTGGCGCAGGAGATGCGGGCGCTGCCTTGATCGCTAGCTCGCAACAGTTTGCCGCGCTCAACTTTTTCGTCCATACCCGCGCCGAAGAGGCCATGGCCGATAGTGAGGCCATCCGTTATCTTGAAGCCCTTGGGTGGAATACAAGCGGAATCAGCCAGTTCTTCGAGAAGTACCGGTACCAGGAAGTCCTCTCAGAAGCGCGCCGCTACCCCTACTTCCGCACCCACCCCCTCGCTTCGCAACGTGTGCGGACAACACGAGCGCTCTCTCAAGACACAGGCCTCAACGATATTCCACTCGATGAAACACGTGAACGCCAGTTTCAGATGATGAAGGCCAAGTTCGTCGGCTTCCTTGAGCCCCCTGCCCGAGTTTTCAACGAATATCCACCAACCGATGTTTCAGAACCAGCACGCTATGCTCGCGCGATTTCAGCGATGCGCTCAGCTGACCATCGAGCTGCTCTAATCGAAGTCGAGGAGCTCATCGAAATAGATCCAGAAAATCCGTACTTTCATGAGCTCAAAGGCGACATCCTAATGGATGACTTCCAAGCAAGCGAAGCCGTTCTCGCCTATGAAAAGGCGCGTCAATACTTGCCTGACAACGCGCTCCTGAAAATCTCTTATGCGCGCGCGAGACTTGCGCGTGAAAAACCGGGCGATCTTGAAGCCGCAGAACTCACCCTCCGTGATGCCTTGGCATTCGAACCGGATAATGCATTTGCCTGGCGGGAACTCTCTATTGCTTATGAAAAGCAGGACAAGCGCGCACTTGCCCAACTGGCGACAGCTGAATCGCGCTACAATATTGGCGATTATCCCAATGCTTACGGATTTGCGATGCGCGCAATCCGGGAATTAGAGCCGAATACCCCCGCGTGGCGACAGGCCTCTGATATCCGCAACGCAACAGATCCAGCGCTACCTGAGAATGAAATCTTCTGGCGTCGTCGCCGCTAATCACGGCTTTGTCAGCGTTCGATGCCTTGTCGGTTCATCTCTGCGAAAGCATTTCCATCCAAATAGTCACATGAGTCTTTTCTGGAGCTAATGATGCAAAAATTCCTTCCAACTTTGGCTGTCGCAAGTGCCATCGCTCTGACCCCTGCCTGCGCGCAACAATCCGTTGACACTGCAGATAAGGAAGCCGTCGAGCAAATCGTACGCGACTACATTCTGGAAAACCCGGAAATTATTGAGGAAGCCTTGATCGCGCTTCAGGAAAAGCGCGAGGCTGAAGAGCAAGCCGCGACAAGTGTCGCGTTCGCCGCTAACGCGGACGCGCTCTTCAACACAGCGTCTGACTACTCCATCGGACCCGCTGACGCTCCTGTCACCGTTGTTGAATTCTTCGACTATCGCTGCGGATTCTGTAAGCGCTCTACCGATTGGGCCATGGATCTCTCAGATAGCTATGACGGCCAAGTTCGCGTTGTTTTCAAAGAACTTCCAATTCTGTCAGCCGAAAGTGAGAAAGCAGCGCTTGCTGCATTGGCGGCTGGCAAGCAGGACAAGTATTTCGACATTCATCGCACTTTGATGGAACTCGATAACAGCTCCGGCTTCGACAAAGTTGCAATTGACAGCGCAGCAGAGGCAGCCGGCGTTGATATCGTAAAAATGCGGGCGGATATGGACTCAGTAGACGTCCAGCGACAGCTCGCAGAGATGAAATCATTGGCGCGCACGCTGAATATTACAGGTACGCCAACCTTTGTTGTCGGGACATCCCAAGTGCCAGGCGCAGATCAGAATGCTGTACGTGCCCTGATTGACGCGGAACTCGCCGCGCTAGATTAGGCCCGCCAAGGGCGACGATGGGTCGGCATAGCGTTTCCGACCCATTCGCCCCGCCAGATAAGCTTCACGTCCCGCAATAACAGCATGCTTCATGGCGCTTGCCATTAAGATCGGGTCCTTAGCCTCCGCGATCGCAGTGTTCATCAGAACACCGTCACAGCCAAGTTCCATCGCTTGTGCGGCATCAGAGGCAGTCCCGACGCCAGCATCAACAATCACGGGCACCCGCGACTGTTCTACAATCAGGCGAATGTTCAGCGGGTTTTGAATACCCAGCCCCGATCCAATCAGGCTCCCTAACGGCATGATTGCACAGCATCCAACATCTTCCAGTTTCCGAGCGTAGACCGGATCGTCAGAGCAATACACCATGACTTCAAAGCCCTCGGCGATAAGGACTTTGGCTGCTTTAAGCGTCTCTTCCATGTCAGGATACAGCGTCTTCTGATCAGCCAAGACTTCCAACTTCACAAGGTCCCATCCGCCGGCTTCACGTGCCAAGCGCAGTGTTCTTAAAGCGTCTTCCGCAGTAAAACATCCGGCCGTATTTGGCAGATAGGTAAACTCTTCCGGTGTTAGGTGATCCTGTAGCCGTTCTTCGTCCGGGTTTGACCAGTTTACCCGTCGCAAGGCCACGGTCACCATCTCGGCCCCCGCGGCGCGTGCCGCTTCTGCATTCTGCTTGTAAGACGCGTATTTTCCCGTTCCAACGATTAAACGCGAAGCGAAGGATCGTCCTGCAACAACTAAGGGTGCAGCAAGTGTCAAAGAATCTGTATCAGTCATAGGCACGGCTTACTCCCCCGCCCACAAAGGTTCAAGGCAGCGTGTTTGTTGTCGTAAAACCTAAGGCTCGAATTTAAATGTCGCACCGTTTCCTATGGCCGCTCGGCTGGTGGCGCAAACGCTTTGCCGAAGAAAAGACTATTGGAGAACAAGCGCTTTGTGCCCAACCAATAGGCTCGGAAATTTGGATTATCCGCGAACAGAATAACAGAACCCGCGCCTACCCGCTCAGCCGATAACATGCCTTTTCCTGACAGGTTCTCTAAATTCGCCTCAGATGCGTATCCTGAAGCCAGCGGGTCATCACTGTAGCGAACAACAAGCCCAAATGGATTATCATCGGGCTCAAAGCCTTTCTCGCCTTCTTTGTGGATAAAAATATCTGAGCCTTCATAGCCAAAACCAAGCGGGTGCGTCGGATCAATCACCCCGGCGAAGACGGCACCACTGATGCGTTCTTCGCGATCATAGTCGCGCTTGTTTTCATAAGCGACGGGCTCTGGGGGACCATCGTCCTCATCTTCTTTCGCCTTGTCGTCCTTATTGTCTTCGCTCTCACGCTCAACGCCCAGCATTTCAACGTCCGAGAAGCCTTTTGTGACAGCCCACTCTGCACCCTGCTGCGTTCCGATAAAGACACCGCCGCCACGAATCCAGGACTTCAGCGCTGTCACGACCGTGTCAGAGACGCCTCCATAAGAGCCGCCAACCGCGATCACATGGGTGTGATCTGCAAAATGGCTTGCACGCACATCGGTCACGTCAATCATTGTAACCGGAATGTGCAGCATCTTATCAAGATAATGCCAGACCTCTCCGGCATCATTGTCCGACACGCCAGCACGACCGCCAGTACGCCCAGTCAGCAAGAGCACTTTCGGCTTCGTTAGCGCGGCCGCCTGAAATCCACCGAGATCAGACCCCTCTAGGGTGCGAGAGGTCAGCGCTGCGTGGACCGTTACCCCATCTTCCTCGACAGCACGAACAATCAGCTCGTAAATCTCATTCGGCGTCATATCCTGTCGGCGCACGGGCACCATGACTGCCCCACGAGGTACTTCCACTCTCCCGCTCGGCGTCTCCAGCGTAACCGGATCAGGCAAGACTTTCGCTCGCAAATCATAACGCAAAATCCGATTCACAGATTTAGGTGCATTAAAGTGCGACCAATCGATGACGTAGGCTAAAACGCCTGCATCCGGACTAACCGGAACGCGAGGCTTTGTAAGACCCTCCTGCGTTGCAGCAACGCCAATGCGGGCTTGCCCAGCTTGACCCGCGCTGAGGGCATCATGGTGCAGCCCAAAAGCATAAGGCAGAGTCCAGCCCGACACATCATAAAACGCGACCAGGTCTTCCGCGGGTGTCTGAACCCCGAATATGCCTTCAACCAATGCATAGCGCGGCTGATCCAGAGAGACGATCGCACTACGGCCCGCCTCATAGACTTGGCCATCGACAGTCAAATTTCGTTCGAGAAAGTTGACCTCAATCGCATGCGTGTTGAGCAGATCCAGAAAGCGCGCAAACCGGCCCTGATCATTTGACGTGAAGACATAAGCCTTGGTCGGATTGGCCGCGGCTTTACTTGCGGCATCGCTAAACCAGCGCGACTGGAAACTCTGTAGGCGTTGGCGCTCCCGTGAGGCCTCGGTCAATAACGCAATCGCTGCCTGAAACTGCTCCGAGATTGTTTCGTCATAGCGCTTCAGACCATTGGCGCTGTCCTGAATTATGCCGCGCGCAGAGCTTTGCTCAAAAAGGAACGGCACGGCCCCCAATAGCCCCGGATAGCTAGATCCATACCCAAGATAATAATCGTCAAACAATTCCTGTCGCACAGTCAGCTGACCTAGTTGGTCAAAGACCGCAAACAGTGTGTCACTCAAGTCGATCGCGATATCATAAGCCTCTTGGTCAAACAGCGGATTGACGGTCTCCTCCGGTCCAGGGCTAAAGAAGTAAGTCGAATTACGCCCCATCTCATGCTTATCGATCACCAACAGCGGCAGCCAGTTCTGCATGTGTTTGACGAGTCCATGATTTTCCGGCTGTGCGACCGGCAGCCATTGTCGGTTCAAATCGAAGAAATAATGGTTCGTCCGACCCCAACCGAAATAGCCTTTCCGCTCGCGGTTTGCCGGATAGGGTACAGGTACGCTGGCGCGGTGCATGTTCAGCCAGTTCGCCATACGCGTTGCACCATCGGGATTAATCGTTGTGATCATAATGATCAGATTGTCATCCAACAGCGCTTGGGTCGCAGCATCCTCAGCGGCAGCCAAATGATAAAGCAAAAGCGGCATCGAATCGAACGAGGAAGGCTCAGACCCGTGCACCCCGTAATTCACTTGCAGCACGCCAACATCCACGCCCGGCGAGCGCCCCGCCAGAACAGCCTGCCGCCCCGCCTTAATCTCATCCAAACGCGCTAAATTCGCAGGGCTGGACGCATAAATCGCAAAAATCGGCCGGCCAAACTGGCTCTCTGACACTTGCTCAATCACAATCCGGTCAGACGCCGCATCGACCGCGCGCACATACTGCACAATCGCCTCATGCGGCCAGACAATCTCCCCAATCTCATAGCCAGCCACCTCTGCCGGTTCAGGGATCGCGTCACTGTAAGAGACATTTGTATTCAACAAATCGCCTAGCGGCATCGGCGTGTAAGGTTCTTCCCCAACAGCCGCAAACACAGCCGTGAACCCTAAACTCAAAACAGCAAAAACCCGAACCAGCACACCACACTCCATCTTGACGCAATAGCTGACCTAGCACTCTCTGTTTGAAAGGCTAGCGATAGTTTTGGACGATAGGTTTGCGTTTGAACACGAAATGCGAGTGCGTTTCTTCACCCACCCCCAACAAACTGCACGACTTCCAGACGGTCACCGTCTTCCAGCACAGTAATGGCATGCTCGCTCTTGGGAACGATTTCCAAATTCCGCTCAATCGCAATACCGCGTGGGTCTCCGCCGAGTGTTTTAACCAGGACCGACAAAGTCATTCCGGCCTCGATGTCGCGGGCTTCCCCGTTCAAGACAATCTGCATATCTGCGGCTCCTGATTTGAACTCTGCTCTTGCAAAGTCACACATTCCATCCCAAACCAAGTGTGACAATGACGCAACACATATTTGTTCTCAATGGGCCAAATCTCAACCTGCTCGGTACACGCGAGCCTGAGATTTATGGCAGCCAGACTTTGGCCGACATAGAAGCTGATATGCGCGCGTCTGCGAAAGGTGCTGAGATTACATTTCGCCAAACCAATTCAGAAGGCGAGCTGGTTGATTGGGTTCAGGATGCGGCCAGAAATGCATCTAGCCTGATCATCAATGCCGGCGCCTACACGCATACCTCTGTTGCGTTGCACGACGCTTTACGCGCCTGTGCGATCCCGGTGATTGAGGTGCATTTGTCCAACCCGGCCGCGCGGGAGGCATTTCGCCAGACAAATTATGTTAGCCCCTGTGCTGTTGCCACGATTGCCGGACTCGGAGCAGACGGCTATCTGATCGCTTTAGAAGCAGCACTCAAACTGACGAGTTGAGGAAAGACACAAGACATGTCCACCAGCAAATCAAAACTCGATGCCGGCCTTGTCCGCGAACTCGCTGCAATCCTACGCGAGGCAGACCTTGGTGAAGTCGAAGTTGAACATGAGGGTCTTCGCATTCGCGTTTCGAAAGCGACGTCTATGACGCCGCCACCCGCACCACAGATTGTGCAAGCTGCACCAGCCGCTGTAGCGCCTCAAGCGGCAGCTCCGATGACTACGGCTCCCATTGAAGCAACAGCGAGCCCTACTCCATCAACTGACGTCCATAAAAACGCGCTAACCAGCCCGATGGTCGGAACTGTATATCTGTCGGCAGAACCGGGCGCGAAACCTTTCGTTTCTGTTGGTGACAAAGTGAAACCGGGTGACACATTGATGCTGATTGAAGCGATGAAAACATTCAATCCCGTCGACGCGACACAAGCTGGTACGGTCAAGCAAATCATTGTCGGCGACGCTCAGCCCGTTGAGTTCGGCGAACCTCTCATCGTCATCGAATAAGGAACAGTCTCGATGATCGAAAAAGTCCTGATCGCCAATCGCGGCGAGATTGCCCTGCGTATCCATCGCGCCTGTAAGGAAATGGGCCTGCAGACAGTTGCCGTTCATTCCGAGGCTGATCGTGATGCGATGGTCGTGCGCTTGGCCGACGAAGCCATTTG
>JBCBCO010000105.1:0-7554 GCA_038630445.1 Pseudomonadota bacterium
GATGAAGAACCCGTCCTCGCGCAGTTCCGCCGCCGTCTTCTCTGGCATTTGCCAGTAGCCTTTGAACACGTTCGGCCCGCGCACCTCAATTTGACCGATCTCTCCGGTGGGCAGGGCCGCGCCTGTTTCGACGTATCCGTCAGCGTGCCGCTCGCAGGCTTTATTGCCCACTATCAAGGCTGGTTAGAGGCGGTTTAGCGCCGCGACCACGCCCGCCATATCGTCCGGTAAGGGCGTCTCAACGAACACGTCTTCGCCCGTAACCGGGTGAACAAAACCAAGGCTGGCAGCATGCAGCGCTTGACGCGTGAGCTTGCGTGCGAGCTGGGTCGCCGCGTCAAAGGCTTCGCCGGCGCCAAACGCCTTGATCCCACGATGACGGCCATAGACCGGATCACCGATCAAGGGCGTGCCGAGATGGGCCATGTGGACGCGGATCTGGTGCGTCCGTCCGGTCTCTAAGCGGCATTCCATGAGAGCCGCAGCGGGGCGGATATCGGCTTTGGCGAGTTGGCCAAACTTTTTGAGGGCCTTGTAATGCGTCACCGCATGACGCCCTTCTCCGTCTTCGACAACAGCCATTTTCTTGCGATCATGCGGACTGCGCGCGATATCTGTTTTGACTGTGCCCGCAAGGGGGCGCGGCGCACCACGTGTGAGCGCGAGATAGGTGCGCTCTATATCATGGGTCTTGAACAGGTCGGACAGACCGTGATGCGCGGCTTCTGTCTTCGCGACGACGAGGACGCCAGTGGTCTCTTTATCGATACGGTGAACGATGCCGGGGCGCTCCACGCCGCCAATGCCCGGAAGCCCGCCCGCACAATGATGCAGCAGCGCGTTGACGAGCGTGCCGGTCCAGCTGCCGGGCGCGGGGTGCACCGCCATGCCTGCGGGCTTGTTGACCATAATCAGATGCTCATCCTCGAATAGGACATCGAGCGGAATGGCTTCAGGTTCCGGTTTAGCCGCAACAGGGTCAGGCATCTCTAAAGTGTAGTCGCGCCCCGCAATCACGCCGTGGCGCGGATCATCCAGCGGGGCACCGCCAGCTTTACAATGGCCCCCCTTGATCAGCGTTTTCGCACGCGAGCGCGACAGGGTCTCAAACCGTTGTGACAGGAAACGGTCCAGCCGGGTTCCGGCCTCATCTGCTGTCGGTATTGCGATTAGGGTCTGCATGACTGCGGTATAGGCGATTGCAGCACTTAAGGGCAGGCACGGCTAACAGAAACGTGAACTTGAAGGTTCCAGGGCGGGTTCCCATGTCTTGAGTATAGCCGATGCGGGGCTGCCACTGAGTGGGGCGAGAGCATCGGGCCATGACCGCCCTGTCTGTTACAGAAGGAGAGATGACATGACGCATGAAACGACCCATCCGGGCATCGACCTGTCGAAAATCGCCTATATCCGTGCCGTAGCGCATGAAGAAGTGGCAGAGCTACCGAGCGACGCACTGAGCATGGTCAATGATGTTGAGGCGCTGTTTGTCCTAACCGACGGCGAAGGCAAGAAACTCGCCATTATTGAGGGCCGTGAGGCCGCGTTCAAGGCGGCTGAAATGAACAGCCTGACGCCTGTCAGCGTGCACTAAGACAATTCGAGATGGGCGGCTTTGGCCGCCCTACCCCGCTTGATCTAGCTTTCAGCAGTGCGCTTATTTCCGCCAAACAGGCCTTTGAACACTTTGCCGATATCGTTGACGCCGGAGCCATGGACAGCACCCGCGCGATAAACCTGCGTTGCCAGCCACAGGATCGCAATCGTCGACGCGGCCATGAGGGTGAGCTGGGCCAGAACTTCCCACATCGGCGGGTCAGTCGGCATTTTCAGGATCAGCAAAAACGGCGTGAAGACCGGCACCCAGGACATGGTCTGGATCAGCGGACTTTCCGCGTCACTGATTGCAAAAGTCAGCATGAAGAGCGGCGCCATCAGCATCACAATCAGCGGCGTCATCAGCGTTTGCGCCTCTTGGATCGTATCACAGAGCGATCCGAGCGCGAGGAAGAGTGAGCCGTACATCATGTATCCCAGCACGAAGCTGAGGATGGCTGGTACGAACAGCATTGGATCAGCCGCGGCTGCCAAGACTGAGGTAATCGCACCGGCTGCGCCACCGGGCACATAATCCTGCCCCACAAAGGCAATCAAAGTGGACCCAAGCCCCCAAAACGCCATCAGTGTCAGTGCCAGCGCGAGGACCGCGAGAAGCTTACCCGCCAACAGATTTGGCAGTTTTACCGATGTCAGAAGGCTATCAAAAATCTTGTTGGATCGCTCCTCAATCGTCCCCATCAACAGATAATTGACGACTGAAAAGATCAGGAACCAGAGGATGAAGGCCATGATCATCGACATGTAGAAGGGCGCACGGTCTGACAGCGTAACCGCGGCTCCGCCCTGACCGCCATCCGCGCGGAACCGCTGTTCTTCCAGAGGACGGCGGGCCGATTGCGCATCCTTTAGAAGCTGACTTGAGACGCCTGCATCGGCAAAAACCGCCTCTTCTGCGATCGTGGCTTCGGCGCGGCTAATCAGATCACGAAGACCCCGAACTTGCAGATTTTCACTCCAATACTGGATTGCCGATCCGTCAGACGGAATGATGATCGCGGCGAAAAGCTCAACCGCGCCTTGATCGGTTTGGGCCAGACGATTGCCCTGCAGGTAAGGCTGCAGCGCATCAATATCGCGCTCAGGTGGATCAATGCGAACAAAGTCCTGAATCGGTAGCGGAATTTGCGCCCCGCCAGCGGCTTCAAGCGCATCTTCTATACTGTCACCGCGCTCAATCGCGTCATTGAAACGCGTAATAGGCTCGCTTTCCTCGCCTTGAACCGTCGCGGCCATATCGAGCGACGCGCGCGCGACGGCGACTTGTATCTCCTGAATTTCACGGTCGAGCGCACGGGCGAACTCATCGCCACTTTCAATCACAGTGAAATAGCGCGTCGGCGCGCTACTCTGCGCGAGTGTTGGCGCAAACATAAAGATGCCGAGGATGACCGGTGTAAACAGCAGGCCGAGCCAGAAGCCCCAAGCGGTAACGTAGCCGAGATAGTCGCGGCGGGCGACGAGATAGGTCGAAAACATTAGGCGGCTTCCTTCTCAGGGCGCGCATCAGCAGCGAGTGTATCGGTCAAATCCTGGGCTTCAGCCTCGCTAACGAGCGAAACGAAGACATCACGCAGGCGGGTTTCCTGCGGCATGAAGCTGGTGATCGGGGCCCCGCCATCAATCGCCGCACGCAGGGCATGCTGCGGATCCTGTTGTGGGCTTAGGCTGACGCGCCAGACATTGGCTTCGCCGTCATCAAGGCCAAGCTCATATCCAGCATTTTGCATCACGGGCGCCAGATCAAAGCCTTCCGCCACACCGATTTTAACAGCACGGCCGAGGGCGGCAAAGCCATCCTCCAGCGTGCCATCAAACACTTTGCGCCCACGCGCCATCATCACGATTTTCTCGCAGAGCCGCTCCGCATGCTCCATCACATGGGTCGAGAACACGATGGTTGCGCCGCGTTTATGCTCTTCAACGATCAACTCTTCGAGCGCCATCTGATTGACCGGGTCGAGGCCGGAAAACGGTTCGTCCAAGATCAGGAAATCCGGGCGATGGGCCAACGCACAAAGGATTTGCACCTTCTGGCTCATGCCCTTGGAGAGGCGGGATACGCGCGACTTTGCAAACGGGCCTAGCCCCATAGCATCGAGCATCTCATCGGCGCGATTGCGGGCCTCACGCGCGCTCATGCCCTTCAGGCGGGAAAAATAAGTGATGATCTGGCGCGGGCTCATTTTTTTATAGAGGCCGCGTTCCTCTGGAAGGAACCCAACGCGTTTCAAACTGTCGAGATTTGGCGCAGCACCATAAAGATGGGACGTCCCTTCATCCGGAGACAGAACGCCGAGCGCCATGCGCAGGCTGGTCGACTTGCCTGCCCCATTCGGGCCGAGGAATCCAACAATAGAGCCTTGAGGCACGATAAAATCGAGCGAATTGACGGCCCGAAAGTTGCCAAACCACTTGGTAGCACCCCGCATTTCAAGCGGATTTTGCGTCTGCATAGGGGATTCTCCGTCCAAAATTCTCGTTTATCGATATAGGCCTTATATGTTTAACGCAGGGAGGCTTGCCAAGCGCTTAAAGTGGTCGCACGATGTTTATATGAAAATCAAAATCGGGTCCCATTATGGAGGGTGGACTGCGATATCGGGGGAAACCAGCGACTCAATAAGACTGCCCGGTAGTGTTCATGAGCCTCAACACTCGCACAGCGAGCATGAGAAAGCGCGTTTGCTTGCGGCTATCGAGAAAGCCATATCTCGTCTTGATAGTGGCACGTACGGCGTCTGCGAAAGTTGTGGCTGTGACATCCGGGTCAAACGCCTAATGGCTTACCCACTCACCACGCTTTGCGATTTGTGTGACGATTAGAGCCGTAGCGGGCTTTGCCATTCCCCAAAACGCTCCTAAGTGAACGCTCTGAGTGATTAAGAGGCTGCGGATATGAGCGCTCCTGAATTTGCCATCGAAGCGAGTGGTCTCGACAAGACCTATCGCGCCTCTGGGAAGATGCCGGAAAAGCGGGCGCTCAAGGGCATCGATCTGAAGATCAAGCGCGGATCGATGTTTGGTCTATTAGGTCCTAACGGCGCGGGAAAGTCGACTTTCATCAATATTCTCGCAGGCCTCGTCACCAAGACTGGCGGTACGGCGAAAATCTGGGGCCTCGACATTGACCAGCACCCGCGCAGCTCACGCGCTGCCATCGGCGTGGTCAATCAGGAAATCACGATGGACCCGTTCTTTACCCCGCTTCAGGCGCTGGACCTGCAGGCCGGCTATTACGGCGTTCCAAAAGCTGAGCGCCGCAGCCTTGAAATCCTGACCGCCGTCGGCCTGGACGACAAGAAAGACGCTTATGTGCGCCAGCTCTCCGGCGGGATGAAACGAAGACTCATGGTGGCAAAAGCCCTCGTCCATAATCCGCCCGTTCTAATCCTCGACGAACCAACAGCCGGGGTCGATGTGGAGCTACGCCGATCTCTTTGGGCTTATGTCCGCGAATTGCACGCGAATGGCACCACAATCATTCTGACGACGCATTATCTCGAAGAAGCGGAAGAGCTCTGCGACGAGATTGCCATCATCTCTCACGGTGAAGTGCTGGCGCAGGAACCAACACCGCAACTCCTGTCGCGTCTAGATCAGCGCCTGCTGAAAATCACACCGCGAGAGCGCCTGACTGCTGTTCCAGACAGCCTGTCGCACCTCGACGCGAAGATTGTAGATGACGTGCTGTGCATCACGTTCCGCAACACAGAGACAGGAATTGGGCGCCTGCTGGAACAGGTTCGAGAGGCCGGCATTGGTGTCGCTGATCTCACCACAGAACAGCCAAACCTCGAAGATGTCTTCGTCGCGATGACGACCGAGGCCGCCTGATCACCCGCGCATTTTCGCTAGGTCAGCATAGACAGCGCGCACGCGCGGGATAAAGTCAGTCAAAATCGCCGATAGAGCTTTTTGGAGGACGGACATGCACCCCTATCACTTCGCCGCAACCACACCGGACAAAGCCGCCTATATCATGGCTGGAAGCGGGGAAACGGTCACTTTCAAACAGTTAAATGACCGGTCCAACCAGATCGCACATGCGTTCCGCGCCATGGGTCTTGGGCATGGCGATACGATTGCGATCTTTTCGGAAAACTCAGCGCGATATTTTGAAATCTGCTGGGCCGCGCAACGCTCCGGGCTTTACTTCGTCTGCATTTCGTCCCGGCTGACAGCACCGGAGGTTGAATACATCGTCAAAGACAGTGGCGCGCGCCTGCTGATTGCGTCTGTGGGACTAAGCGCCGTTGCTCAAGAGGCAAAAGCACTGACAGACTGCGATGCCTATTGGTCGATTGATGGCGACATTGAAGGCTTTCAGCCGATGCAGGATGCCTGCGCAGGCCTGCCGGAAACCCCGGTCAGAGATGAGCGCCTCGGCACAGACATGCTCTATTCCTCCGGCACGACAGGGCGCCCGAAAGGCATTCGCCCGCCTCTACCGATGGACCCGGCAATTGATGCACCGAATGCGCTAGATCAGCTTGCGCGTGTTCTTTTCCACGTTCGCGACGATGGCATCTATCTCTCCCCTGCTCCGCTCTATCACGCCGCACCGCTACGCTGGTGTATGGCCATGACAAAGTATGGCAACACGCTCGTCATCATGGAGAAGTTCGATGCAGAGACGTTTCTGTCCCTCATCGAAAAACACAAGATCACGCATACGCAGCTTGTCCCGACCATGTTCGTGAAAATGCTGAAATTACCTGAGGACGTACGTAGAAAGTATGATGTTTCTAGCCTCATAGCCGCCATTCACGCGGCAGCCCCCTGCCCCATCCCGGTCAAAGAGCAGATGATCGACTGGTGGGGCCCGGTGATTGAGGAATACTATGCCGGTTCAGAGGGCAACGGCATGACTTGGGCGAATACCGAGCAATGGCTCGCCCACAAAGGTACTGTCGGTATGCCGATTTTTGGGGAGCTTCACATCTGTGACGAGGCCGGCGACGAAGTCCCGGTCGGCACAGAAGGCCAAATTTATTTCGGCGGGACGTTCACTCCGAATTACCACAATGACGAAGAGAAAACCAAAGGCGCGCTAAACCCTAAAAATCCAGACTGGTCCTCGCTTGGCGACGTTGGGAAAGTCGATGAGGACGGGTTCCTTTACCTCACGGATCGCAAGGCCTTCATGATCATATCCGGCGGCGTAAACATCTATCCGCAAGAAGCCGAGAATGCGCTGATCACGCATCCGGCCGTGGCAGATGTCGCTGTCATCGGCGTCCCGAATGAAGAGTTCGGCGAAGAGGTCAAGGCGGTCGTACAACCGATGGACGGCATTGAGGGCACAGACGCGTTAGCCGATGAATTGCTCGAATACTGTCGATCTCAATTGGCCAAAATCAAATGTCCAAAGAGCGTCGATTTTGATCCCGCGCTACCCCGTCACCCGACAGGAAAGCTCTACAAACGCCTCGTACGGGACCGCTATTGGGGCAAAGAAGGCAGTCGGATCGTCTAAAGCGCCAATAAAAATACCCAATATTACAGACTTCTAAATCAATTCGCTTTATCAGTTTTCCCTAGGAGATTCGGTGATCACCGAACGAATGGAGCTTGGGGTATTCAATGAGGGCGCTTCAGCGTTTTCTATTACTTGTTGTCTTGTGTTTTGCCGCCGCGGTGTCATCTGCAGCGGCGCAAGGCCCTGTTCCCCTCGCAGACCGGCTTTGCTCATTAGCGAATGACGGCAGCGTGACCGCGCAACAAGCAGTGGCCCGCGCGACAGATTTCAACTGTGAGAAGTCGCAATTCAACACACCGGCCCGCCACTATTGGGTGCGCGCCGATATCGCAGACATTACGCCTGAAATCGCGTCCCCGGTCCTACGCCTACGGGTTGCCCGGCAAAACACCATTACGGCTATTTTGGAGTTTGAGGACGGAGAAACGGAAACGCTGATCTATGGATCGGATGAG
>JBCBCO010000106.1:0-7475 GCA_038630445.1 Pseudomonadota bacterium
ATTCTGCTTCCATGAAGGCTGCAGACCGCCCCCATTTCAAAATGCGCGCTTCAACATAGGCATGACCCGGCATGAGGCGACGCAAATAGGAGGTCTTCATTTCCAGCGTTGGTGCCGTCATGGTGACGTTGGAGGCGATAATGCAGCACGTGCTCATAGCTTCATCCATCATCGCGGCAATGAAACCGCCTTGAACCGCGCCTGTTGGGTTTGCAAACATTTGCGGGACGTCGAAGTCCATGCGGATGCGTTTTGCGTCCTGCTCAACTTCGGTGAGGTGCATGCCCAGTGTATCTGAACATGGCGGGCGCTTTTTGCTATTCTGAAACCGCGCCAGCATGTCTGCGTCAGTTAGTTTCGGCTTCTCGTCGCTTGGCGCACTCATCGCGGGGTTCCGGGCCTATTTCCGGCGGAAAGCGTCAATGTTGACGACGGTGGAGGTCTCTTCCTCAGTCTCTTCCACAGTCGTATCTTCAACGGTTTCAGCGGTCTCACTGGCCGGTGCAACGATGTCTTTGCTCTCGCTATTCCCCGCTGAGCGCTCAAAGCTCAGCGCGAAATTGACGGCTGGATCAACAAAGCGCGTGATCGCTGCGAACGGGATTGAGATATGCTGGGGGACACCGGCGAATTTCAGGACGATTTCAAAGTGACCATCTTCCACTTCCAGGTCCCAGAACTGGTGTTGGATCACAATTGTCATTTCATCAGGAAACCGCTGGACAAGATGATCCGCCATTTTAACGCCGGGGGCTTTAGACCGGAACGTGACATAGAAATGATGCTCGCCCGGTGGGACGGACTCGGCTGCGACCTGACGCAAAGCCTCACGAATAACACCGCGCATCGCCGCTTGTGTCAGCGCTTCATATCCGATGTAATCCGTCATATTTGAGCGCTCCCATCGTGTTCGATGTGTTCTTTACCGACAGGTTTAAAGCGAGACAATGGTCTTCATCTCGAAGGCGAGTTATTTCCACAGCAATCGCCTTGGTTGAAAGGTTATATTCAATTGGCCAAGGAGTTATGCTGACCGCTGCCGCGGGTCACTTTGCTTGAATCGATCCCCCGGATCGATTCATAAAACGCAAAGTGAAGGCTTCTGTTGCCAGGCGCCTCCGGGCCCCGCCTTGAGTGCTATAGTCCCAAGGAGTTAGATCGGCTTACCAATCGCAGACTAGGCTGCGAGCAGTTCACCTTCAGCAAAGTTATCATTAGCAACTATTGCAAATTGAGCTTCTAACGGGGCTCATTCGGGCGAAAGCATCGTCTTTACACGTCCGTCGATCCTATTTCGCCCCCAAGCCGCCCGCTAATGACGGGGAATTTGGTGGAGGCGCCGGGTACCGCCCCCGGGTCCGAACCGCTTATTACACGCGCGTTTATCGCCATAGTTCCTGAGAACAGGATAAATATAGCAGCGGCGGTGACCCATTGAAAGACCACCGCCGCGTAATTTGAAGGTTTCGCTTTGAGGCTGTGTGCTAGAATTTAATCCGCAAATCAGACAGCGATGTTGCAATTCCGCGATAAGCGTCGATCAATTCCTGTCCGTTCTGGGCAAGATGGTAGTATTCCGGTCCTGACGAGCAGTATTCAAGAACAGCCTGACCTTCTGGAGGAGCTTGCAAGGCGACAGAATAAACAACAACGTCTTTTAACTTCATACTGTCGCAAAGCGCCTTGGCTTGCTCGGCAGATGTGCCTTGGTCACCAAAGATTTCACTGTTGAATTCGCCGTCTGTCATCAGAATAACCGCTTTGATCGAATCTGGCTCATCATAGGCCATCGGTGCAGCGCTCTGGGAGAAAAGATCGGTCCATTCAGGTGCAATCAAATACCAGCTCCACGCAACGCCTTGGTGTCCAGCAGTACCCCCGTCTGCACTCAAGGAGTTAACGTAGTTGATCAGCGTCGTGCGGTTATTGGTCAGCTCTACTGGAGCGAAAGCGCGACACTCGTCGCCAGAATAGTACCACTCATCGCGCTCAGGTGTACCCGTTTCCCAATACCCACCACTCGAGGAGTTATCTTCAACAAACCACGCGGTTTTGTGTGCCAGATAAGAGCCGTCATCAGGTTTTGCAGCTGTGAAGGCTTCATCTCCGTCACGCTCCCAAACACAGCTTGACGTAATCGTTTTTGATTTCGTCTCGGCCTGCTCGTTCAGGACGATTTCGAATTCGATGTCTCTTTTGAAGATCTGGTTCTTGGCATTATTCTTCTTGTAGACTCTGTAGGTAAATTCGTACTCACCATGTTCCATGTCATTATTGTACAGGTTGCCGTACCAATCGCCGAAGACTGCGTATGGCGCGATATTCTCCAAGCGATAGGCGTTTACCGGACCGTCGAGATCAAGAAGCATACTCTCTACATCGTCGTCGTCATACGAGCCCCATTGTTTTACGTCCACGACCATGCCCAAGTCTTCAAGATCATCTTCAGAGAGGTAGATCGTGGCGCCATCCCCGAACTCCATAATGAATTCGTCATTTTTGGTGTCCCAAAGCTCGACTGAGAAGTGATTGTTCGAGTTGCCTTCATCATGATCATCGTACTCTACCATAACATCGTGCGTGTATGTGCGCGTCTTCGAGACGCCTGTTACATCTTCAAAGAATGATCCCGCATCCACCATCGTATTATAGGTCGACATGGCGACGCGTGTGTATTCGATCACTTCAGGAAGTGCGTCTTCTGGTAGAAGAATATCGATGGCTTCGAGCGTGGATGTTTTCAAATCTGCCAGGCGGTTATCGTCATTCATGGAACCGGAAACGTCGAACATGAAAGCAATATCGAGTTTTGCGATGCCCCATGTTGAGGTTGAAGAGACATCGAACTCAATCTCATCTTGGCCGATAACAGCTGACAGAGTCGTCTTCTGGTAGCATTTGATATCGACTTGAACGTCCTGCGTGCCTTGCGGGAAGATGATGTCAGCCTCGTCGCAGGAGAGTGAAGAGCCTTCGACACTAATCATGTTCTCGATGTAGCTGTTCATCTCTACGCGGATCTCATCCTCGCTGGCTCCGGCCTGCATTGAGCGAGCCCCTGCAATAACAGATGCGTCGATCGCGGCTTGAACTTTCACTTTTCGGCTGGTCGTGTTTTGGAAATCAATCGCAAGTCCCGCGACAGCAAAGATCGGGATAATGGAAAGCGCAAAAATCATCGCAACGTTACCGTCACGGTTCCTACAGATGCTGCGCGCTCTTTTTGGCTGTGTGAGAAACGTCATCACGAGTGTTTCCTGCTCTTTTCTCACAGCAATAGGTCTGAAAGCTCACAGGCGCGTTAGAAAATTCGGAAAGATCCAGGCGTCTTTTGTAAGCTGCAATTAACCTTACAGATCTTGTGCTTTCGCTGGACAAGCGGATGCGACTCGGCAAATTTCAACGCATGAAACAATATCATGACCTTATGCACGATATTCTCGAAAACGGGACGGATCGTGGTGATCGTACGGGAACAGGCACGCGAAGTGTCTTTGGACGTCAAATGCGATTTGATCTGGCGAATGGCTTCCCGATGGTTACGACCAAAAAGCTCCATCTCCGTTCTATCATTATCGAACTGTTATGGTTTCTGCGCGGCGATACGAACATCGAATTTCTTAAGAAAAACAAGGTCAGCATCTGGGATGAGTGGGCCGATGAGAACGGTGATTTAGGCCCTGTTTACGGAAAACAATGGCGAAGCTGGGCCACGCCGGACGGGCGCGTGATTGATCAAATTCAATGGGTGCTGGATGAGATCAAGACCAATCCAAACTCGCGTCGGATGGTTGTGTCCGCCTGGAATCCGGCCGATGTGCCGGATATGGCTTTGCCGCCCTGCCACTGCCTATTTCAGTTCAATGTTGCGAATGGCCGGCTGAACTGCCAGCTTTATCAGCGCTCAGCGGATGTCTTCCTCGGCGTTCCCTTCAACATTGCCTCATATGCTTTGCTGACCATGATGATGGCGCGCGCGACTGGGCTTGAGCCTGGTGAGTTCGTGCACACGTTTGGGGATGCGCACTTGTATTCAAATCATCTGGAACAGGCCGAGTTGCAGCTCACTCGCAAGCCTTATCCGCTCCCGACGATGACGCTGAACCCTGACAAGACAGACCTTTTCGGGTGGGACTATGAAGACTTTATACTGGAAGGCTATCAGGCCCACCCGCACATTAAGGCGCTGGTCGCGGTTTAGTAGCGGGTCTGGCTGTCGGTGAATTCCCAACGTCCGTCTGATTGCTGACAGACACTGACCGGTTCCGTGATCAGGCTGCCATCTGGCAGACGCGTCTGGCGCTGCACGGTTTCGCAAACAGGCTGGTAGACCGGTTCGGGCGTGGACGTGCGAACAACCCGGCGTGTTTCGACAGGGCCGCCATAGAGTGGCTCTTCCTGAACACGCACTGTGCGGACGGTGCGGGTCGTGGTCACAGGTTGCGTTTGCGTTGTGGTGTAGCCGTAACTGTCTGTGGTCGCATAAGGGCGCGGGCGCGGCGGCGGAATATCGCCGTGCTGATAATCTGATGTCCGGCACTCTGTTGCATTGCCCGCAAGCTCGCTTCCGGCAACACCGCCGATCACAGCGCCTAGGACAGTGCCAGCGATCTGCGCCCCATCGCTGTCGCGGTGGCCTCTGTAACGGCCATAGCCGCGATGGCGTCCATATCCTCTATAGCCGCGGTAGCCCCTATAATGACGTCTGTAATTGCGATCATTATCGTCGTCGATCTCACCCCCGATGGCCGAACCTAGCAGACCGCCTGCAATGGCGCCGACAACGGCACCGGCTGCGCGGTTGCCATCACGATCGCGTTGGCATTTTGAGCTGTGCGGGATCGGTTGGCTATGCGTGTAGCCGTAATCGCTGCCATGATAGGCGTATTGCGCGCTCGCGGCTGGGGCCATGCAAAGCGCAACGCCGCCTGCGAGCAGGGCTGATGAAATCGCGGTCCGGATCATGATGATCTCCTTCGATCTAATATACCGAGTATACATTGCAGGAGCCGTCCTGAACGAAACCTGAAGGACTGATTTAGACTGCACCCTTTACGCATAGGGGTAACTGCCCCATTTTGAATTTCATGAGCTTGATGAGAGAGATTGTGAAGACTGCAGGTCGTGCGCGATATACGGCGGCTCAAGGGTTGCGAACGGCCTGGTATGGTGGTCAATTTATTGTTGTGCGGCGCCGTTCAGCAGGGTTCAATCGTCCAGGCGAGCCTGTATTTAAACCCGAACATGCACCTAATCTGCGCGCGATGCGCAAAGCCTATTTCGATCTGTTTCGCCGTGATCGGGAGAACATTGAGGCTGGCCTTTATCCTGACCCGGTGTCGCGCGACATGCGGCTAAGGGACTTGCCGCGGACAATACGGCGTGCGCGTGCATTTCTCGCCGATGTGGCGGAAGTTGATCGTCGACGGGTCAATCGCAGCGGACTGGAAGTGCGTGAGTCGGACGCCGATGATCCCGATCGCTTTCCCGATTATTACCGCCAGAACTTTCACTATCAGACAGATGGTTGGCTCTCAGACGAAAGCGCTGATCTTTACGACCATCAGGTTGAAGCGCTGTTTACAGGCTCTGCTGATGCCATGCGTCGCGTGGCTTTGGCCGAACTGTTGAAAGAGTTGGAAGGGCGCGCACCTGCGGATACGAAAGTCCTTGATCTCGCCTGTGGGACCGGGCGTTTCATGCGCCAAACGCTGGAGGCTGCACCACGGCTAGCCCTTACGGGATTTGATTTGTCACCAAATTACGCCGAAGCTGCGCGCAAGGCCGTACGTCACTTTCCGCAAGTTGACGTCGTCGAAGGCCAAGGTGAGGCGATGCCGTTTGATGAAAGCGCCTTCGATGCAATTATATCGATCTATCTCTTCCATGAGCTGCCGCCCCGCATTCGTGGCGAAGTGATCAAAGAAGCAGCGCGCGTTGTGAAACCGGGCGGTGCGTTCATTGTCGCTGACAGCTTGCAGTTCGGAGACAATGAAGGCCTCAATGGTATTCTTGAGTATTTCCCTGAAGGGTTTCATGAGCCTTATTATAAAGGCTATCTGAAATGGGATTTTGAGCCTGTGATGAGAGAGGCTGGGTTCACTCTGGAGCGGACACAACTCGCCTTCCTGACCAAGGTGAATGTCTGGCGCAAAACGGGCTAGGAGAGGGTTATGGGAGATCGAAGATTGATGCTTGTCACCGGCGCATCAGCCGGAATTGGGGCTGAGTTTGCCCGTCAATATGCAGCGCGCGGGTGGGATGTGGCGCTGACGGCACGTCGGGCGGATCGTCTGGAAACACTCGCGGCTGAGATCAAGAACCGCTATGATGTCGAAACACTTATTGTTGCGCAGGATTTGGCTGCGCCGGATAGCGTCGATGCGATCCTGAAAGCGGTTGAGGCCGCTGGCCGTCACGTTGACGGCATTATCAATAATGCGGGCTACGGGCTGACCGGGACCTTCTTCAATACAAGCTGGCAGGATCAGGAAGACTTCATGCGCGTGCTGTTCACCGCACCGGTTGAACTCACCCATAAAGTTCTGCCCGGCATGGCCGAGCGCGGTTTTGGCCGGATCATCAATGTCGCGTCTCTGGCCGGATACACGCCCGGCTCGAATGGACACACGCTCTATGCCAGCGTGAAGTCGGGCCTGATCAAATTCTCTGAGAGCATTGCGGCTGAGGCGAAAGCGGCGGGCCATAACGATGTGCACTGCACAGCCCTTTGCCCTGGGTTCACGTGGTCTGAATTCCACGACGTGAACGGAACGCGCGAGGCCACGAATGAAATGCCGAAATGGATGTGGATGGACGCCGAGCCTGTTGTTGAAGCCGGCATTGCAGCCTGTGAACACGGTCGGCCAGTTGTGGTGCCGGGTGGTGTGAATAAAGGCCTCGCGACACTGAGCCGTCTCCTGCCTGAGCCTATTGGGCGCAGTATTGTAGCGGCGCAATCACGGCGCTATCGCAATGCGGATGGCTGAGCGGTTTATCTTGCGGGTTAGATAAAAGCGGCCTAGCTGGACACCAAGTTTATTCGGAGTTTCGCCCATGCGTGCCTTACTCGACGTTGTCGGCATTATTCTAGACATCGCGATCTTTGTGATCATCATCCAAGCCATCCTGTCATGGTTGATCGCGTTCAATATTGTGAATATGTCCAATCAGCTTGTGGCCACGATCTGGCGGACCTTGCATCAATTGACCGAGCCGGTGTTGCGCCCGATCCGGAACTATCTGCCACGCACAACAGGCATTGATCTGGCACCGCTCGTATTGATCCTCGGAATATTCCTCCTCCAGAGGATTATTGCCTACTATGTTTATCCCAACGTTTTTTAGGATCGACTGAGCCATGACCGCGACTGTTATATCCGGTAAAGAAGTGGCCGCAGATGTGCGTGCGCAGGTCAAAGCCGCTGTGGAAACGCTGCCCGCACAACCGACGCTCGCGGTTGTGCTGGTTGGGG
>JBCBCO010000107.1:0-7397 GCA_038630445.1 Pseudomonadota bacterium
CTTGTAAGCTCAGCACCAGCCGCATTTGTGTAAGATACAATCAGCTGATCATCACCAAACGGGATAATCGGATTGTCCGGATTGGTCGCACCACACCAGCCAAGTAACAAGCACGCAACGATGAAGCCGTAGAAGAACTTCTTAGCCACCGGGCGATAGCGCATGGATTTGACTTGCGATGTGTCGAGCCATGGTAAAACAAAGAGCACGGCAATCGCCCCAAACATGGCAATTACACCCAGCAACTTCGCATCAATCGGCCCGATATCGAATGTGATCGCACGCAGGATCGCATAAAATGGCAGCAGATACCATTCAGGGACAATGTGCGCAGGCGTTACCAGTGGGTTCGCTTTAATATAGTTATCCGCATGTCCAAGAACGTTCGGGAAGTAGAAAACGAAGGCCGCAAAGATCAACAAAAATACAACAATGGCAAACGCATCTTTCACAGTATAGTATGGATGGAACGGAACGGTGTCCTTTTTCACGTCCTGAACTTCTATTCCGGTTGGGTTATTGTTCCCAGGAACGTGAAGTGCCCAAATGTGTAAGATCACAACGCCTGCAATCATAAAGGGCAATAGATAGTGCAATGAGAAGAAGCGCTGCAGCGTCTGATTTCCGACGGAGGGTCCCCCCATCAACCATGACTGAATAGCCTCACCGACAAGCGGGATTGCACCAAACAGACCAATGATCACGTTTGCACCGTGCAGAGACATCTGGCCCCATGGCAACATGTAGCCAAGGAAAGCCGTCGCCATCATCAGGAGGAAGATGATACAACCAAGAATCCACAGGACTTCCCGCGGTGCTTTATACGAGCCGTAATAAAGCCCACGGAAAATGTGAACATAAACCGCCAGGAAGAACATGGACGCGCCGACCATGTGAATGTTCCGGATCAACCAGCCGTATGGAACATCCCGCATGATCCGTTCAACTGATGCAAACGCATCATCAACCGTAGCCGTGTAGTGCATCGCGAGCACAACGCCGGTGATAATCTGGATCATCAGACAGACCGCAAGAATACCGCCGAACGTGTACCAATAATTGAGATTTTTTGGCGTCGGAAAATCAACGAAACTGTCATAGGCCAGTCGAATGATTGGCAGACGGGAATCCATCCACTTTTCGAAGCCTGTTTGCGGGTTGTAGGTGGACTTGTGTCCGCTCATGGGTCTGTCGTCCTTCCTTTAAAGTGAAATCTTTACGACTGTGTCGGTTACGTATTCGTAATCGGGCACAGTCAGGTTGGTTGGAGCCGGGCCTTTACGAATTCGCCCAGACGTATCGTAGTGAGAGCCGTGGCACGGGCAGTACCAGCCGCCATAGTCACCTAGGTTACCGCCACCCGGACCAACCGGAACACAGCCCAAGTGCGTACAGCTACCGGATGTCACGATAATGGACGGGTTCAACTCACCGCTCGGGAGCGGCATTAAGCGGTCCTCATCGGTTTCCGGATCAGGCAGCTTGTTCAAAGGCACACTGTTCGCAACCGCGATCTCTTCTGCACTGCGACGACGCAGGAAAAACGGCTTTCCCCCGATCAGAACGCGGATCTCACCGCCTTCCGGGATCGCTGCGGTATCAACCTCGAGGCTGGATGCCGCTTTCGTATCACTGGCTGCATTCATTTGGTCTACAAAGACATAGCCTACGAGTCCTGCACCGACCGCGGCCGTTGCACCAGTTGCAATATGGATGAAATCCCGACGCTCTTCGTCGATGACTTCAGTATCTGTCGTCTGATGATCGCTCACGCAATGTTCCTCTAGACCTTAGACTCTCGTCTTACTTATCCGCTTGCAGGCACAATTTCATTGCGGCGCGACGACGCAATGTGCTCCACTCCTGAGTGCCGCCTATCGCGGCTGCAGCGCTATTTCAACTGCGGCAGATGTGCATATTACAGCGCCTGAGCACCTTGCAGGCGCGATGGATTCCATCGAAACAGGCTTTGATTGAGGAGCCGTGACATGACCCGACCATCCGTGACCTTGAAAATTGCCACCAGTCTGGACGGCCGAATTGCCCTCTCAAACGGGGTCAGCCAGTGGATTACAGGCAGCGAATCACGCGCGCGCGTCCACCAGATGCGCGCTGAGCATGATGCTGTCCTTGTCGGTGTCGGAACAGTTCTGGCAGACGATCCGCTCCTAACAGCGCGAACTGTCCCCGTGCCCAAGCGCCAACCCGTGCGAATCGTCGCTGACAGCATGGCACGCACACCAGCGAGCGGACGACTGGTCAACTCGCTCAGTATTGGACCTGTCGTCATTGCAGCAGCTCAACCGGACGGCGACCGCGTCTCAGCCCTTGAAGCTGCAGGCGTAAAAATCTGGCGCTGCGGCGATGTTTCGGGTCAAGTCTCAGTGACGCGATTACTGGATCATTGCGCCACCGCTGGGATCAGATCAGTCTTCCTCGAAGGCGGCGGCAAGCTCGCAGCCAGCTTCATCAAAGCCGGCCTCGTCGACAGAATCGAGTGGTTCCGCGCGCCCCTTCTGATCGGCGGTGACGGGCTGCCCGCGATTGCCGCACTGGGCCTTAATGAGATGGCGGCTGCACCGCGTTGGCATGCTGACGCCACGACACGCATTGGGGATGACGAGCTGACGACCTATGTGAGGGTCTGAATGACAGGAAAGGCGCAAAGCCCATGTTTACAGGTCTGGTCACCGACGTTGGCACTATCCGTAAGGCCGAGGAGCGTAATGGCTTGCACCGCTTCGAAGTCGAGAGCGCATTTGAGGCAGGCTCAATCGAAATGGGCGCGTCTATCATGCACGCAGGTGTTTGCCTGACCGTTGTCGATCATGGTGCATGCGAGGGCGGAAGCTGGTTTGCCGTAGAGGCAGTCCCTGAAACGCTCTCGAAGACGGTTTTGGGCGACTGGACCGAAGGCTCACGCGTCAATCTCGAACAAAGCTTGACACTGGGACAAGAACTCGGCGGGCATTTTGTATTTGGTCACGTCGACGGCGTTGGCGAAGTTATATCGGTCGACGCAGAAGGCCAAAGTTGGCGGCTGACGATCCGCCCACCCGCGGACATCGCGAAATATTTCGCGACCAAAGGGTCGGCTGCTGTGAATGGTGTATCGCTCACCGTGGCCAAGGCGCTTGACAATGGCGACTTCGAGCTGGCGATCATTCCGCATACATGGGACGTCACCACTCTGTCTGATTTGAAACCGGGAAGCAGGGTCAATCTTGAGATTGATATGTTGGCGCGGTACGTCGCTCGCATGATTGGCGTCGATGCGCCGGAACCGCATAAAGCAGAGGGCGCTTAAATGGCCGAAGACTTCAGTGCCGCAATTTCCTCTATCGATGAAATCATTGAGGACGCCAGAAACGGTAAAATGTATATCCTCGTCGATGCGGAAGATCGTGAGAATGAAGGCGACCTGATCATTCCAGCGAGTTTTGCGACACCCGAAGCGATCAACTTCATGGCCAAGTATGGCCGCGGTCTCATCTGCCTTGCGATGACAGATGAGCGTGCCCGCGCCCTCAAACTCGATATGATGGCGCGTGAGAACCGTGAGAGCATGGGCACAGCCTTCACAGTTTCAATCGAAGCGGCAGAAGGCGTCACAACCGGCATCTCAGCGCATGATCGCAGCCATACGGTTATGGTCGCGATTGATCCAACCAAGGACGAAAAAGACATTGTCTCACCGGGCCATGTCTTCCCACTCGTTGCGCGCGATGGCGGATCACTTGTGCGCGCAGGCCATACAGAAGCCGCCGTCGATATCTCGCGCATGGCGGGGCTCTACCCAGCCGGTGTGATCTGCGAGATTATGAATGATGATGGCAGCATGGCACGCCTACCCGAACTGGTGACGTTCGCACAGTTCCACAATCTGAAAATCGGCACGATTGCTGACCTGATCGAGTGGCGCCGCAAGCATGACCGCTATCTGGAACGCCGCGTCGAAGCCGACCTCGAAAGCGCCTATGGCGACGGTTTTAGAACCGTGATTTTCCGCAACGCGCTAGACGGTTCGGAACACATCGCAATTGTCCACGGTGAGATTACCCCTGACGCGACCAGCCTCGTCCGCGTGCACCGCACAGATGTTCTTGCTGACATTCTCGGAGAAAAAGGCCCACGCGAAGGGCTCGTAGAGAAAGCCATGAAGACGATCGCCGAAGCAGATCAGCCCGGCGTGATCGTCTTCGTCAATACAATGCGCCCCAATGCTCTGGCGGCCCGTCTTGGCTTGAAAAGCGATGAACCGGAAGACGCCCATGTCCCGATCCGCGAATATGGCGTTGGCGCGCAGATCCTTCGCGAACTCGGTGTCCGTAAAATGATGTTTCTATCCGATACAGAACCCACCCGCGTTGCCGGCTTGGAGGGCTACGGCCTGACCATCGAAGGCTGGCAGAGACTAAGTGAAGAAAGAGGCTAAAATGGCTTTGCATCGAATCCTGATCGTGAATTCTCCCTATTATGAGGAAATCTCCGCCGAATTAGAGGCGGGCGTCCGCGAAACGCTCGAAGCCTCTGATGATGAGATTGTAGTGGAAACAATCATGGTTCCAGGCGCTTTTGAAGTCCCAGGTGCGATCGCAATGGCGGCTGATAGTGCACAATGGGATGGATACATCGCTCTAGGCTGCGTGATCCGTGGTGAAACCAGCCATTATGATTATGTTTGCGGTGAAAGCGCTCGTGGACTTATGACCCTCGCAACTGAGCGGCGCCTAGCCATCGGCTACGGTATTCTCACCGTCGAGAACGAAGCACAGGCCCTTGCTCGCGCACGGCGTGGCGAGAAAAATAAAGGCCGCGATGCCGCCATGGCATGCCTGGAAATGCTCAAACTGCGCAAGAAATTCGTGCGCTAAGAAAATAGCCCTGAGCATGGTTCATGCGCCTAAAGGGCGCGGAACCAGCTTATCCCCGCTGCAGTAAAGCTGCTCAAGGCGGGGATCACATCACGCCGCTTTATCCCAATAGGACTTCGCAGACGATTTCGCTTTTTTACGTTTCGGCTTAGGATCATTGAGGCTCCAATACTCCGACGCGCACATCCAGCGCCCACGCAATTGCTCGTGGTTTGGCGCATCGCAGTCGCTGCGCGGTTTATGGATATCGTTCAGCTTCGGCTTCAAGTAACGGATGAGATCTTCTTCGATCCGGTCAAGCTTGCTGGCATGCGCGTGGCGAATATGGATTTCACGTGCACCTTTCTTGCGTGCTTCTTCCCAACGCTCATGGCCATTCACGCGGTCAAACAAGTTCGTCGCCTTCCCGACATAGAGCGCCTTCGTGAAGACAAAAAAGCGCCGTCTCACGAAAACGTATATGCCGCTGCGTTCCGGAAGGTCTTCAGCGCGCTTACACACTCTAAACCGATAAAGCTCATTCGTCTCACCACGCCAAAACCGGATTTTTCTGAAGATCATGACCGATAGTCTCCATTCCAAATTTGGTTAAGAAATGGCACGAAAGCGTTAACCTTTTCCAAACATGCCTAAGCCGCGCGCGAGAGCGCCTTACGAACCGGCGCGAAAGTCATGCGATGGATTTTACAGGGCCCAAACCGCGTCAAAGCCTCTGAATGCGCCGCGGTGCCATACCCCTTGTGTCCGGCAAATCCGTATTCTGGAAACTCCGCATCGTAATCCAGCATCAATCGATCACGCGCCGTTTTAGCGAGAATAGAGGCAGCAGAAATCGCAGGCTCGGTCAGATCACCTTTGATGATCGCCCGCGCTGGACACGGCAGTCTCTGTGGCAGCGCATTCCCGTCAATCAGGATTTGCGATGGCTTCAAATCGAGCGCACAAATCGCTCGGCGCATCGCCTCAAACGTCGCCTCCCGGATATTGATCCGATCGATATCCTCGGGCTCAACATGAACCACAGCCCACGCAAGCGCCTTGGACTTGATCTCAGGCTCAAGCGCCAATCGCTTCTTTTCACTCAGTTTTTTAGAATCGGTCAAACCTTCAATCGGTCTGTCAGGGTCAAGGATAACGGCTCCAGCAGTGACTGGCCCCGCCCAAGGTCCACGCCCGGCCTCGTCCACACCGCAAATTAGGTCTATTAAGTTCATACTAATACATAAATCTGATTCCGGGAGAGAGACCATCATGAGTGGCTATGCGATTGAAATGACTGAAACCGGCGGCGTTGACGTTCTGAAAACGGTCGAGCGCCCGCCTCGCCAACCCGGTCCCGGCGAAGCGCTCGTCCGCCAAACCGCGATCGGCCTAAACTTCATCGACACCTATCACCGAACGGGGCTCTATCCAGTAAAACTACCCTTCACGCCGGGCTCAGAGGGCGCAGGTGTCGTTGAAGCCGTTGGGGATGGCGTCGAACTCCTACAGGTCGGCGACCGCGTCGCCTATCTCGGCTCCGGCGCCTATGCCAGCCACTTCACGGGCAGCGCGGCGATGATGATGAAACTGCCGGACGGGATAAACGAAGAAACAGCCGCCGCCGTTATGCTTAAAGGCCTGACAGCCTGGATGCTGCTGTTTGAAGTCCGCCGCGCGAACCCCGGTGAAATAGCTTTGGTCTGGGCGCCTGTCGGCGGGGTGGGATCTCTGCTCGTACCATGGGCGACATCGCTCGGCGTCCGTGTGATTGCCGCCACGTCGAGTGAAGCGAAAGCTGAGCTTGCAAGAGACCTTGGAGCCGCGGATGTGGTCATGACGGGCGACGACGTCGTAAGCCAGGTCCGAAAACTGACCGGAGGTGCAGGCGTCGATGTCAGCTATGACAGTGTCGGCAAAGTCTCAGCACAAGCCTCTCTCGATAGCCTGAAACCGCGTGGCTGGTGGGTCAGCTATGGCAACGCATCCGGTGCAGCTGAGCCCGTCGCTCCCGGAACACTCGGAGCAAAAGGCTCGCTCATTCTCACCCGCCCCGGCCTCTTCCACTTCATCAGCAAGCCACAAGACCTCGCCCGCGGCGCAAGTGCTCTATTCGGTGCCTTAAAAACTGGCACGCTGAAGCCTCAGATCGGACAGCGCTTCGCCCTCAGAGACGTAGCAGACGCCCACACCGCGATTGAGAGCGGCAAAACAATCGGCGCGACTCTACTCCTGCCCTAAACCAGCAGCCTCAAACCGCACCGGCTCCATCTGCATCAGCAGCGCCGGATCGATATAGAAATCACGGCTGCGATCGTCACTCGATGGATTACGCCACTTCACCGCCCAATGCAGGTGCGGCCCAGTCGTGCGGCCTGTATTTCCCGACAGGCCAATCTGTTCGCCAACTTCGACACGTTGTCCCGCCTCAACCTGCACATCTGACATGTGCATGAAGACTGAGACCAGACCTTGCCCATGGTCAAGAAAGATTGTCCCGCCCTCATAATAAAGATCAGGATCGCCGAGCGTAATGATGCCTGC
>JBCBCO010000108.1:0-7369 GCA_038630445.1 Pseudomonadota bacterium
CGATTAAAACCATAGCGCCACTGGTCGCCATTATGATCAACGCTGCCCTGGCTGTTATAGACCCGGTTGACCACCGCATCCGGCCCGTGCCCGACCAGAAACTCATCGCGTTTGGAAATAATCAGATTGCCGGTCGCGCCATTGACACTGACCTGTTCACCGGATCGGCCCTGACCCCCGGATCCAATGATCCCGCCAGCCCCTAAATCCGCCCCGGACCCCCGCTCAAACCCAGGACCCACACCCGTAAACACCGAAACCATAAACCGCTCCAGACAAAGTCACACTCTGTCCACCCCATCCCCAAACCGAAGCGAAAGTTTAGAAGTTTTTTAAGGAAAAGTTTCAGCAGTCTGAAAACCGATTTAAGATCAACGTATTATCGTATAAGTCTCTTACAGAGATATTATGTTCAAGCGCTTGACGCAGAACTGTTTCCTCTAGGCGTATCAAACAGAAAAATGGCTGTCAGTGTCACCACAATTCCGCTGAACATGTAGAGAGAGGCGGCCCACAAACCGAACTGTGCCGTCAGGACTAATCCAATGAGAGGCGCAAAGGCCGCCCCGAAAATCCAGGCGAGATTGATGGACAGAGCGGATGCGGAATAGCGGTAAGCCTCCTTGAATCTGCCTGAGCTGAGAGCGCTGGACTGGCCGTGCGCGAACCCAAGCAGCGCAAAGCCCGCGATGATGAAAATAGCCGGGCTGTTATTCAGCGTCTGTATAGTCAGGCAAAGAAGGGCGATCAACGCAGTTGAGATTAAAAGAACCCGCCTTCGTCCATACCGGTCTGCAATCACCCCTGAGGCAATCATGGTGCAGACGGCAAGACTTGCTCCTATAAGTTGCAGGATCAGAATGTAGGCAATGGACGTCTCAGTGTAGAGGAGCTCATAGGCCAGTGGGAAAATCGTGACCATGTGGAACAGCGCATAACTCGCGATCGGGATGAAGGTCGCTTTCAGGATCGGTTTCCACTCATTTGCGAGCATTTCCATGAAGGGTGATGAGCGCATGAGGTCTGTCTTGGTTTCGTCTTTGAGTTCTGTTGAAAGAAGGCGTAGGCGCGCGAACAGTGAGACGACATTGACGGCCATGACAGCAAAGAAGGCAAAGCGCCAGCCGAAGGAGTAAAACTCTTCCTCAGTTAGGAACCCAACGAGGACGAAGAAAAGTGATGCTGCAACGCAGAAGCCAATCGGGCCTCCCAATTGCGGAATGGTCGCATAGATTCCTCTTCGATGTTTTGGTGCCGCATTCAGCAATTGAAGCGTGATCCCATCCCACGCGCCGCCGAGGCCGATGCCTTGCGCAACTCTTAAAAGTGCCAGCAGGATCGGTGCGGTCCAGCCGATTTCAACATAGCCCGGCAGCAGGCCCATCGCAACGGTCGAGGTCCCGAAGATCATCAAAGCCAGCGTGATTTTACCCCCGCGCCCAATGCGCCTTTGCACCCAACGCGAGGCGAAACTGGCAAATGGGCGTGCCAGGAATGCGAGCGAAAACACGGCGAAAGATAATAGCGTGCCGGTCACCGGATCGACCATCGGGAAAAAGAGCCGCGGGAAAACGATCGCAGATGCAATGCCGTAAACGAAGAAGCCGAAATAGTCGGAGACGCGCGCCATAATGACGGTCGTGATGATCTCGTCGATGGTTGGCGCTTTGCCGTGCGTAGAGGCGAGTGTGGTCATGTCTATCCCCAATCCGCGATTGTCGAGCCGAGGGCTATGCGACTTTGGTCTTGCATGCGGCACTTTGGTTCACTGACTTGTACACCGCACCTAATTGCGAGATATTCTCATAACTAAACCGATTGTAAATAGTGCAGTCGGCGCACGTGGCGAATTTTTTCTGGAGACCACTATGCGCAAGACGATTAAATGGCTGGGTCTGATCCTGCTTACACCTCTTTTGACGGGCTGTAACCTTATCCTTTTGGATGCCCCCGGTGATGTCGCAGCGCAGCAGGGTGATTTGATTGTCTACGCCACCGTGATGATGCTGCTCGTCATTGTTCCGGTCATGGCTCTAACCGTCTTTTTCGCGTTCAAGTTCCGGGAGTCGAATGACAAAGCCTCTTACGCCCCAGACTGGGATCATTCTGTCAGTCTCGAGATCGTGATCTGGGCGGTTCCATTGGCGATTATCATCTGCCTGGCAGGGCTGACTTGGGTCGCGACCCACAGGCTTGAGCCCTATAATGACGTGCGGCGGATTTCGGCAACGCAGGCCGTTGATCCGAGTGTTGAACCGCTTGAGGTGCAGGTCGTCGCGCTCGATTGGAAATGGGTTTTCCTTTATCCTGAGCATGACATTGCGACGGTCAACGAAGTGGCCGCGATTGTTGATCGCCCGATTGAGTTTAAGCTCACGTCTGGAACCGTCATGAACTCGTTCGCGATCCCAGCGCTAGCCGGTCAGATCTATGCCATGGCAGGCATGGAGACCGAGCTGAATGCCGTCATGAATGAACCGGGCACGTATGAGGGCTTCTCCGCGAATTATAGTGGCAACGGCTTTTCCGATATGCGCTTTGAGTTTTATGGTCTTGATGAGGCTGGTTTTGAGGACTGGGTGAGTCAGGTCCGCGCGGGGGGAGAATTCCTTGATACCGCGACATGGTTGGAGCTGGAAAAGAAAAGCACAGGTAATCCTATCACTTATTATAACGGCATAGAGGACGGGCTCTGGGACAAAATCCTGAACATGTGCGTTGGCGGCAAACAACTTTGCAACAATGACATGATGATGGTCGACGCGTTGGGCGGGGGCGGCATGGAAGGCCTGTTCAACCGCGAACTCTATAAGGGGTTCTGCAGCGCCGATGATGCCCGCGCGCTCTACCTGCTGCTCCGCAAAGACCAAAAAAAGGATGCAGAGCGCATTCTAGGCGCCGCGAATGGACAAAGCGTCCTCGACGGCGAGACCCTGATTTACCCTTACAGCGAGGAGAGATAGGTCATGGCTGCTGGTCCGGACGGTCTTTATCCAACTGCAGGCGCACCAGAGGCGCATCCAATTTGGGGCAAACTGACCCTCGAAGTCTTTCCTTACTATGACCCGATTGTCTTCGGGACATTCATAGGAACGTGCATTATCGGCCTCGGCACCGTTGGGGCGATTACTTACTACAAGAAGTGGAGCTATCTCTGGAATGAATGGTTCACCTCTGTTGATCATAAGAAGATCGGCATCATGTATATGGCGCTGGGGACGGTCATGTTGCTCCGGGGTTTTGCCGATGCCATTCTGATGCGGGGCCATCAGGCGCTCGCCGCCGCCGGCCATATCGGGTATCTTCCGGCACATCACTATGATCAGATTTTCACCGCGCACGGCGTGATCATGATCTTCTTCGTGGCGATGCCGTTCATTAACGGCTTCATGAACTATGTCATGCCGTTGCAGATCGGCGCGCGGGATGTGGCGTTTCCGTTCCTGAACAATCTCGCGTTTTGGCTCACGACATCGGGTGCGGTCCTTATGATGGCTTCGCTCTTTATCGGTGAGTTCGCGCAAGTCGGTTGGCTTGCTTATCCGCCGCTATCGGGGCTGAAATTCAGTCCCGGGGTCGGGATGGACTATTATTTATGGGCGCTCAACATCGCGGGGATAGGGACGACGCTCTCGGCCATCAATCTGGTTGTGACGATTGTGAAGATGCGTGCGCCGGGCATGGGCTGGATGAAGATGCCCGTGTTTACGTGGACATCGTTCTGCTCGAACGTCTTGATTATCGCGACGTTTCCAGTGCTTACAGCGACGCTCGCTCTGCTGACTTGTGACCGGTACTTTGGAACGAATTTCTTCACCAGCGAGCTGGGCGGCAATCCGATGATGTATATCAACCTCATCTGGATTTGGGGTCATCCGGAGGTCTACATCCTGATCCTGCCTATTTTCGGCATCTATTCTGAGATTGTCCCGACCTTCTCCGGCAAAAAGCTCTTCGGATACAACTCTATGGTCTACGCGACCTGCGTGATTATGATCCTGAGCTATATCGTCTGGCTGCACCACTTCTTCACCATGGGCGCAGGGGCCGACGTCAATTCCTTCTTCGGCATAACAACGATGATCATATCGATCCCGACGGGCGCGAAACTCTTCAACTGGCTCTTCACCATGTATCGAGGGCGAATAGAGTTCGATGTGCCGATGTTATGGGTCATCGGGTTCATGCTGACCTTTGTGATCGGAGGCATGACGGGCGTCCTGCTTGCCATCCCGCCAGCCGACTATGTTTTGCACAACACACTCTTCCTTGTCGCGCACTTCCACAATGTGATCATTGGCGGCGTCGTCTTCGGCGTGTTCGCAGGCATCAATTTTTGGTGGCCAAAAGCGTTCGGCTTCAAGCTTGATCCTTGGTGGGGCAAGGTCAGCTTCTGGTGCTGGCTCTGGGGCATGATCATCGCCTTCGCGCCGCTCTATATTCTTGGTCTGATGGGCGTTACGCGTCGTCTCTCGTCCTTCGAGGACACCAGCTACGCGATTTACTTCCAGGTCTCAGCCATTGGGGCACTATTGGTTGCGGCAGGGATTGGCGCCTTTGTTGTGCAAATCATCGTCTCCATCCTGAAAGCGCGTGAACTGGCCGATATGAGCGGTGACCCATGGGGCGGGCGGACCCTCGAATGGTCCACCTCGTCACCCCCGCCATTCTACAATTTTGCCTTCACACCTCGCGTCTATGAACTCGACGCCTGGGATCATATGAAGCGCAATGGCTATGAGCGCCCGAGAGACGGTTTCCTGCCGATCCACATGCCGAAAAATTCGAGCACAGGTATCGTTATGGCCGGTTTAGCGACCGTGTGGGGCTTTGCGATGGTCTGGCACATCTGGTGGCTGGCGCTGATCAGCTTTGTGACCTGTATCGCTTACGGCATCGCGTTCACCTTCATCTATGACCGCGCCTATTATGTGGCGGCTGAAGAGGTCGCTGAGACTGAGGCCCTGCGCAATGATGAGCCTGCACCGCGCTCAGCCATCAAGCCGCCGCGCCAATCGCCCGACACCGCATCCACTTCAGCCTTGAGGCCCGCAGAATAATGGCGACAGCAAACACACCCACCGCCAGCTTGTCTGAGTTCGCTGCTGCAACCGATCCGGAAATAGGCGGCGACTATAAATTCCTCGTTACTGGAGATGAAGGCCACCATGATGATGGCGGCATCTTCGGCTTCTGGCTCTATCTGATGACAGACAGCCTGATCTTTGCGGTCCTGTTCGCGGTTCATGCCGTGGTCGGGCAGGGCTATGCCGCCGGGCCAGCGCCGCGCGACCTGTTTGAGATCGACATGATCCTGCTTGCGACCTTCATGTTGCTGTTCTCGTCAATCACTTACGGTTTTGCGATGTTACGCATGCACGCAAATGACCTTCGCGGCACGATGATCTGGCTGACCGTGACAGGCCTCTTCGGCCTTGGATTCCTGTTCCTCGAGTTTAAGGAATTTGCCCACCTTGCCCATATCGGGGCAGTGCCGACCGAAAGCGCTTTCCTGTCCTCTTTCTGGATCCTTGTCGGGACGCACGGTCTACATGTTACCGCAGGCTGCATTTGGCTCGCCGTGCTGATGGGTCAGCTTTATTATAAGGGCCTGACGCCCGCCAATGTCGGCCGCGTCACTTGCCTCAGCATGTTCTGGCACTTCCTCGATCTCATCTGGATCGGTGTGTTTTCCTTCGTCTATCTCGCAGGAGTGGTTCAATGAGTTCGCACACAGACACCCACAGCGCGCACACCCCACATGGCAGTTTGCGGTCCTACATGATCGGCTTTGTGCTCTCGGTCGTTCTGACGATTGTTCCATTCTATGTCGTCATGGCCGAAGTCGCGCTTAGCGTGCCGATGCTGCTTGCCATCATTTTCATCTTTGGCGGCGCGCAGATGCTGGTGCATACGCATTATTTCCTGCACGTGAACCTTAAGACGGACGAAGGCTGGCAGGCCATGTCCATTGTCTTTACCGCGATCCTGATTGTGATCCTGATGGCAGGATCGATCTGGGTGATGACGCACCTGCACGAGAATATGATGCCCGCCCATGAGCAGATCGAGCGGGTGCGCAACCTGCCATGACAGATGAACCTGCAGACCGATATCGCCCGCTCTGGGCGGATGGTTTGCTGCTGGTCATTGGCGCGGCGATGGTGGCAGGGCTTGTCTGGCTTGGGACTTGGCAGGTGCAGCGGTTGGGCTGGAAGACTGATTTGATTGCGGCTGTAAATAAACGCGCGTTTGGTGATCCTGTATTGCTACCGCTCCGCACGTTTGATCAGGGCGAGCATACTTATCTGCGCATCGAAACCTCTGGCACGCTGGAGTATGAGCACAGTCAGAGCGTGAAAGCCGTCACCGATCTTGGCCCGGGCCGCTGGGTGATGACGCCGCTGAAGACGGAGTGGGGCCGGATTTGGGTTAATCGCGGGTTTGTACCGAACGGGCAGGGCGATGAGGGGCTTTATCAACCCGAGGGCGATGTACGGATCAGCGGTCTGCTTCGTGAGGCGGAACCCAAGGGATCACCGCTCGAAAAGAACCGACCGGACGAGCGCAAATGGTTTTCCCGCGATGTGGCCGTCATGTCAGAGACTGTCGGTGCGCCAGCAAGGGCCACTCACTTTATTGATGCAGACCATATAGGTGAGCCCACCGCATGGCCGCGCGGCGGGCTCACTGTGATCAAGTTTAGCAATAACCATCTCAGCTACGCTATCACCTGGTATGGCTTGGCGCTGATGGTGCTGGCGGCCATGGCCTATATTGCTAAAGGCGCATGGCAGGCCCGCCGGGCTGCGCGCTATTCGTCGCCTAGTTTGAGCTGATCGGCTTTGCCAACTGCAGAGAGCGCGAACGCATATTCCAGCGCTGTTTCTTTCAAGCCTTCAAAACGTCCGGATGCGCCACCGTGGCCCGCTTCCATGTTGATGCGCAGGAAGTAAGGCCCAGCCTCTGGGGCTTCATGGCGCAGGAGGGCCGCCCACTTGCTCGGCTCCCAATAGGTCACGCGTGGGTCTGACAGACCACCCGTGATCAGCATGGCCGGATAGTTCATCTCGCCCACATTGTCATACGGGCTGTAGGCGATGATCGTATCGTAATCTTCGGAGCTTGTGATCGGGTTACCCCATTCCGGCCACTCCGGTGGGGTTAGCGGCAGCGTGTCATCTGACATCGTATTGATGACATCCACGAACGGGACAGCTGCGATGATGCCAGCAAACATTTCAGGGTCTTGGTTGACCGCTGCGCCCATCAGGAGCCCACCGGCTGAACCGCCCATGCCGACAACATTTCCGCGTGAGCTATAGCCTTCTTCGATCAGGAATTTGCCCGCATCAATATAGTCGTTGAA
>JBCBCO010000109.1:0-7336 GCA_038630445.1 Pseudomonadota bacterium
CTTCTAAAACCGCATACTGTCTCTCGGATCTCAAATCACTTATCGAAGACCGTTTAAGTCAATTGGCACGACCGAATATACTGCCAAGTCTGACCCAATTCCGTCACCGAGCCGCGATTGAGAAAGCAAACACCCATATCAGTGACGCGATTGCAAAGATCGAAACATATACTCTTCTCGATCTTGCGGCTGAGGATGTACGACTTGCTGCGCGAGCGATAGCATCGCTCGTGGGTCATATTGATGTGGAGCAAGTGCTCGGTTCGATCTTCTCTGACTTTTGCATCGGCAAGTAATTGTTCTTTGCCTCTTTATCTCATAGATAGCGCTCATGTCTGAGCAGTATGATGTCATCGTAATTGGGGGCGGCCATGCGGGTTGCGAAGCAGCTGGCGCTGCGGCGCGGACAGGTGCATCTGTCGCTCTGATTACGATCGCGGCTGACAAGATCGGCGAAATGTCCTGCAATCCAGCGATCGGCGGTCTTGGCAAAGGGCATTTGGTTCGCGAGATCGATGCGCTCGACGGCCTAATGGGACGCATAGCTGATCAGTCTGGCATTCAATTCCGGATGCTGAACCGGTCAAAAGGACCAGCGGTCCACGGCCCACGTGCACAGATCGATCGTGCGCTCTACCGCGAAGCAATGCAGGCTGAGATTGCCGGTATAGACAACATCCAGGTGATCGAGGCGCTCGTCGATGATCTGATCATCAAAGGCGACCAGTTGCAGGGTATTGTTACGGGTGAGGGCGCTTCAGTTCTGGCCAAATCTGTTGTCATTACGACAGGCACATTCTTGAACGGCATGATCCACCGAGGCGATGAAAGGATTGCGGCCGGTCGCCTCGGCGAAAAGCCGTCCGTTCAGCTTGCAACCCGTCTTTATGACTTGGGCTTGCCGATGGGTCGGCTGAAAACGGGAACGCCTGCGCGTTTAAACGGCGATACGATTAATTGGTCTGCGCTTGAGATGCAGCCTGCTGACGATGAGCCGGTCCCCTTTTCCTATATGACAGATCGGATACGCGTGCCACAAGTCGCGTGCGGAATTGCCTACACCAATTCTGATGCGCACGCGATTATTGGGGAGAACATTGAGGCCTCAGCCGTTTATTCCGGTGCTATTTCGGGGCAGGGGCCGCGCTACTGTCCCTCAATCGAGGACAAGGTCAAACGCTTCGCCGACCGTAACAGGCATCAAATCTTCCTCGAGCCTGAGGGCCTGAACGACAAAACGGTCTACCCAAACGGCATTTCATCCTCGCTCCCTGAACATGTCCAAGACGCCTTTATTCGCAAAATTGAAGGCCTAGAGACGGTTGAAGTCTTCGATTACGGCTATGCGATTGAATATGACTATGTGGACCCAAGAGCGCTCGGTCGCGATTTACAGCTCCAGTCGATCCCGGGATTGTTCTTGGCGGGTCAGATCAACGGCACCACCGGATACGAAGAGGCGGGCGCTCAAGGCCTGATGGCGGGACTGAATGCGGCGCGCTATTCAGCCGGCCAAGAGAGTGTGGCTCTGGAAAGAGATCAGGCCTACATTGGCGTTATGATCGACGACCTCGTCACAAAAGGTGTGACCGAGCCTTACCGCATGTTTACATCGCGGGCAGAATATCGGTTGAGCCTTCGAGCCGACAATGCAGATCAGCGACTGACGGCTATCGGCGTCGAGTGGGGTCTTGTTGGTGAAACTCGCGAAAAAATGTTTCACGTGAAACACTCTCTTGTCGATTCGGCCAAAAACGCTCTGAAAAACCGGTCTCTGACGCCAAAACAGGCCAATGATTTGGGGTGGTCGGTTAATCAGGATGGACAGAGGCGTAGTCTTTGGCAATTCCTTTCTTATCCGGACATAAGCCTGAAGTCTGTGTTGGATGTTTTCCCGGATCTTCACGACCTCGATGATCAAGCCCTAAAGCAAGCTGAAATCGAGGCGGGCTATGCTAGCTATATCGAGCGCCAGGCGTCTGATGTTCAGGCGATGAGACGTGATGAGGCGCTGCGTTTGCCAAAGGATTTGGATTATTCTCGGATCGGCGGTCTATCCAATGAAGTGCGCCTCAAACTGGAGGCGGTCAAACCGGAGACAATTGGTCAGGCTGGTCGGATTGAGGGAGTCACACCAGGCGCCCTCACTGCGCTTTTGGCTTACGTGAAACGACGGAAAAAGCGGGAAGCGGCGTGACCGATAAGGACGGCTTCGGTCCTAAAGATATCGCCCAACATATCGATGTTTCACGTGAAACATTAGAGGCGTTACAGGTAATCGTCTCAGAACTCGATGTTTGGCGGCTAAGGACAAACCTGATTGGCCCAAAAGAGGTAGATCATCTTTGGCGTCGACATATCTATGACTCCCTCCAACTGCTCGACTACATCGACCTAGATAAAAAGGTGATCGATCTTGGATCTGGTGCTGGTTTTCCGGGGCTTGTCTTGGCGACTTGTATGATGGGTTCATCAGGATCTGTCACACTCGTTGAATCTGTCGGAAAGAAGTGTGCGTTTCTGAGGCACGCCATCGACATGGCGGGTTTGCCTGCTCGCGTCAGGAATGAGCGTGTTGAAAAAATCAATGATATACAGGCCGATTATGTGACGGCGCGGGCGTTTGCGCCGTTCCCAAAACTCTTGGATTATGCCTCAAAATGGTTGCTGAATGGCGCAATCGGCGTTTTTCCGAAAGGCCGAAGATGGCAAGAGGAATTGACGCAAGCGGCGGATTACTGGACATTCAACCACGAAGTGATTCCTAACGATGCTGGTGACGGCGTTATCTTGATCATTCGGGAGATTAGCCGTGGGGCTTGAAAAAACAAGAATTCTGGCGGTTGCCAACCAAAAAGGCGGCGTGGGGAAAACCACGACGGCGATCAATCTGGGCACAGCCTTGGCAGCGGTTGGGCGCAGCGTCCTCATTATGGATTTCGACGCCCAAGGAAATGCATCAACGGGTCTCGGAATTACACGTCCAGAGCGCAACGTAACGAGTTACGACCTCGTCGTCGAAGGCGCTAGACTTGAAGACGCCGTTCACGAGACGCTAGTCCCACGGCTTCATATCGTACCGAGTGATGAGAACTTGGCCGGTGTTGAAACCGAGCTCGCTGGCGACTCCCACAGGTCATACCGGCTGCGTGATGCGATCGCGTCATACTTTGAGCGTGCAAAGACCAGCGGTTTGACCGAGTATGACTATATCTTGATCGACTGCCCGCCAGCGCTTTCGTCTCTAACTGTAAATGCGATGACAGCCGCGCATTCGCTGCTGGTGCCGTTACAATGCGAGTTCTTGGCTTTGGAGGGGTTGAGCCAGCTTCTGCGAACAGTTGAAGTTGTTCGCAAGGGCTTAAACCCGACGCTTGATATTCAGGGCGTCGTGCTAACAATGTATGATCGCCGCAATAACTTATCCGATCAAGTGGCGGATGAGGTTCGTGCGGTCCTGGGTGCGAAAGTGTATAATACGGTTATCCCGCGCAATGTCAGACTTTCGGAGGCGCCTAGTTTCGGTAAACCGGCGCTTCTATACGATTATCGCTGCCCCGGAAGCGAGGCCTACATCCGCTTAGCATCCGAATTGCTCCAGAGAGAGCGAAACCGGAGATAGATTCTGATATGTCAGCAGACGGTAAACCAAAGTCCAAACGTTTGGGAAAAGGTTTGAGTGCGCTTCTGGGGGAAGTCGAGGGTGTCGGCTATGGCGACGATGCTCCTGCCGTGGATGAGAGTGGAAAATCCATAAAAATCAATGATATAAGACCTAATCCTGCTCAGCCCCGCCGGACGTTTTCTGATCAGGAATTAGCCGAGCTTGCGAACTCTATCAGAGCAAGAGGCGTTTTGCTTCCTATCCTCGTGCGACCGGATCCGGATGCCGCCGATCGATACCAGATTATCGCGGGCGAGCGACGCTGGCGGGCCGCAAAACAAGCTGGCTTGGACCGTATTCCGGCAATTGTCCGTAATTCTGATGATCTGGAATTGCTGGAAATTGGCATTATTGAGAATGTTCAGCGTGAAGACCTCAATCCTCTGGAAGAGGCTGAAGCCTATGACGCTCTAATCAAGCGCTTCGGACACACGCAGGATAAGCTGGCTGATAGTGTTGGAAAAAGCCGAGTCCATATCTCCAATACAATCCGCTTGCTGAACTTGTCGGAGACGTCTCGTGAGCATTTGCGAAACGGTCGGATTAGTGCCGGCATCGCGCGAGCAGCCCTCGGCGCTCCTGATCCCGACGCACTTATTAATCTAGCGATTGCTAAAAAGTTGACGGTTCGCAATGTCGAATCCTATGCCAAGCGGTTGAAGGACGGCGACACACTTGATCGTGTGCGGTCATCGGTTGAATCTGGCTCAGCTGATGTCGACACAGTGGCCTTAGAAGCTGATTTATCGCGTGTTTTAGGCCTAGATGTTGAGATTAAGCACAAAACGCGCGGCGGTGATCTCAGAATTAAATACCGCAATCTGGAGCAGTTAGATTCTCTGTGTCGCAAGCTCACATCGCGGTCGCGTCCTTAATACTGTTTCGGTGAGCCCTCTTTCCTCTTGGCTATTTTTCTATTCAATATAGTGTATACAAAAATACCGGAGTGAAACGGTGAAACGTGATGCAATTAAAGCTCGTTTTCGAGAGCAAGTCGGAAAGCCTATTGATACTGAAAGCATCAGAAAGCTTGGTCGAAAAGCGAAGCGCGCATCGATTTTTGTTGGACAGAAAACACGCATCGATATTGCAGCAGCACTTGCTCGCGCCGGATTCTTGGAGCCTGGACGGATTGGTGAGGTTTATGACGCGCTTTCCGAAGGCTGGCTAAGTGAGGCGATTGATGCGCCATCCGTAACCCCGAAAATTATTGATCAACCCGAAGAACCGGCTGGTCTTTGGGATGAATACTGGTCGGTCGCTGAGGATGCCATTGCTGGAAAGCTGGATGCGGCGGGAATTACGACCAGAACAGCCTATCTCGGCGGGCTTATGGGGCATGATTACCTTTCTGCGACGGCTAAAGCTGCGCGCGAATATCCAAAAGTGATGAGCATGGAGGGAAGTCCTCCTCCACCGAAAATCACACTCGAAACGCTCGCGGCGTGTCCAAATGGCTCTCTAGGCCGTGAATTCCACGACATGATCGTCGACAACAAGTTTGACCTAGAGGTTCTGGACCGAGATGAAATTGGGTTGTCAGACCTTCCTCAGCCTTTAAATTATCTCAACACGCGCATCCTTCAGGCCCACGATCTTTGGCACATTGTTGCCGGCTATGAGACGACAGCGCTCCATGAAATTGCGATATCGGCGTTTCAAATGGCACAGTTTGGGCATCCGTATTCAGCTCAATTCCTCGCTGTTATGGGCGCGGTTGGCGCTTTATCGCCGCGGATTGGGTATGGCGTTCTGATGACATCGATCACGACGGCATGGGCGCATGGACGCCGCACACCGCCACTCATCGTGATTGACTGGGAAAAAGAGTGGGAAAAATCACCTCAAGCCATTCGCGAAGAGTTCGGGATCGAGCTTTACAAAAGCCCGTATCCAGCTGACCTGATCGAAAAACGCGTCGCAGCTTAGCGCTTTAACGCTAATATTTACTCCAAAACCTGCTTTAAACGGGGGTGGTCTGGAGCGGGTACACGGAATCGAACCGAGATCGATAGCTTGGAAGGCTACTGCATTACCATTATGCTATACCCGCCCGAAGGCCCACAAAGGATCGCCCGATTTGCGGGTGGTGGAGGGGACTGGATTCGAACCAGTGTACGCAAAGCGGGCAGATTTACAGTCTGCTGGATTTAACCACTCTCCCACCCCTCCAGGGGCACTCGCAAACGTCGTTTGACGCCTTATGGTCCAACCCCTTAAGGAAGCAGAATTGCAACCCGTCTTGAGTTGGAAACGGCCTTATAATGAGCAAGCCCCGCTCGCGCAAGCGTGATGAATCAGCGAAACGTAAAAAGCCGTCCGGTCGCGCGCCTTCTGCGCAAAACTGGATATGGGGTCAGCACGCTGTTGCGGCGGCTCTGGCAAACCCGAAACGTCGCTTAAAACGCCTTTTTGCAACCAAAAACGCAGCTGAACGCGCCAAATTGGGCGGCACTCCGCCTGTGTCTGTTTCCCCACCTGAGCTGTCTTCGATGCTGCCACAGGGTGCCATCCATCAAGGGATCGCGGCAGAATTTGAACCCCTTCAGCCTGTTCAGTTGGATGATTTGATCGGGAGTGGTGCTAAGCGGCTTGTTGTGTTGGATCAGATCAGTGATCCGCACAATCTTGGCGCGATTTTCAGATCTGCGGCGGCTTTCGGGTTCTCGGGGTTGATTCTGCAGGATCGAAACACGCCTCCGATTACAGGAATTGTTGCGAAAAGCGCGGCGGGCGCGATTGAAACGGTTTCGGAATGCCGTGTCGTGAATGTCGCTCGGGCGCTGGATCGGTTTGGCGTTGAGGGTTTTCATACGGTTGGTCTTTCAGGGGATGGGGCGCGTATGATTGGTGATGCGGTGAGTGGTGCGACTAAGATTGCGATTGTCATGGGTGCCGAGGGCTCCGGTTTGCGGCCGGGCGTTGCGAAAGCCTGTGCCGAGGTTGCTAAAATTCCGATGGCGCCGAGGATGGAAAGCCTGAACGTGTCGAATGCGGCGGCTATTGCTTTTTATGAGGTGTTTAAGTTGTCTCTGTGATCCCCGCCCTGAGCGGTTTAAGTTTTGCCTCGCGCTGACGCCCTTCGGGCGAGCGAGGCGAAGCGGGTTCCGCACCCTTTGGGCGCATGAACCAAGCTCAGGGCTGTGTCTCCCAAAATCAGAACTTCGCACTTCGCTGCCTAGCCAAATCTGTTTCCTATCTTGCGTCGTCCCGCACCCTGAGCGTCCTTCGACTTCGCTTGAGGCATGCGGGCTTAGAGTTGCTCCGGCCTTTCTCGATTAGGTGTACCTGAGCCCTCAGCCTGGTTCATGTTCGCGCAGCGAACGGAACCCGCTTCGTGCTGCTGCGCCGGAGGCGCTCAGGGCAGCACTTAGAGCCAGACTGCGTCAGCAGGCTGGTGAATAAAGAGCCGAGTGCATCCAGAACGAACGCGACATGACTGCCAGCTTGTGCAGCTGGCTCTAGCATCCGGTCTGGATGCACCCGCGGCGGTGTGTTGTTTGTGTCCTCTGACAAGTCGAGGCCTGTCTTGAGGTCCGGGCTTGGTCGGTTTTATGGGGTTTCTTCCCCAACCGTGCCGCATTGGCGACCGGTATCCCATTGCTCTGCCCGACTATGACCGCTATCCGGACGTGCGGAACGTTCCGAAGCAGCCACAGACCGCCGCTCTCC
>JBCBCO010000010.1:0-35647 GCA_038630445.1 Pseudomonadota bacterium
TTGCTTGCCTGCTTCGAAATACAGTGCTGGCAGCATGTGCCAGACGGGGTTGGACTGTACCGACTAATCTCTAAGATCGGAGCGTCGCCATGATCAAGAAAATTGCAATTGGTCTTGGTTTTTCCGTTGCTCTCGTCGCGTTGGGCGTCATTGCGTGGTTGCATGATCCTCTCCCCTCAAACCCAGACCCAGATGTACTCGCTGCACCTGCGTCACAGTATGATGTCGAGATCATTCGCGATTCTTGGGGCGTGCCCCACATTTATGGAATGACCAATGCAGATACCGCTTTTGGTGTTGGCTACGCGCACGCGGAAGATGATTTCGAAACGATACAGGACGTAGTTGCGGCAACGCGTGGGACACTCGCGCGCTATAAGGGGATGAGTGCTGCGCCAACAGATTATGTCGTTGGTCTGCTCGATGTCTGGGGAACCGTTGAAGCGCGCTATGAAGCAGATGTCCCGGCCGAAGTGAAAGCCATTGCGGATGCCTATGCGCACGGCGTCAACCTTTACGCATCCGAACATCCGGATGAGACGTGGGCAGGTCTTGTGCCCTTTACGGGAAAGGATGTTGTCGCAGGTTTTATCCTGAAAACGCCGTTCTTCTATGGCTTTGACGGGACTTTGATGGAGCTGTTGGCCGATAGCCGCGACGCGCCGCTTGCAACGGATCCGAACCAACAGAGCTGGTTGCTGCATCCGACTTTGAATACAGCGCGAGGCTCAAATGCCTTCGCTGTTGCGCCGTCACGCAGCGCTGACGGCAAGACGCGTTTGATCATTAATTCGCACCAGCCGATGACAGGACCTGTCGCATGGTGGGAGGCTCATACCGTGTCTGAGGAGGGCCTTGATATCACGGGCGGCCTTTTCCCCGGAACGCCGGTCATCCTGCACGGCTTCAACCAGCATCTGGGCTGGGCGAACACTGTCAGCAAGCCTGATTTGACCGATGTGTATCGCCTCGAGCTCTCTCCCAATGATGACACGCTCTATCGCATGGATGGTCAGTGGAAGAGCTTTGAAGAGGATACGGTTACGATCAAGGTGAAGCTCTGGGGACCGTTCGTGTTTCCGGCTAAACGCAAGATTAAGCGCACCGTCCATGGCCCCGTGATAGAAGCAGAGCACGGGACTTATGCTGTGCGCTATGCAGGCATGGGTGAGATCCGCCAGCTTGAGCAGTATATCCGCCTCAATCATGCTGAGAGTCTGAGCGAATTCAGCGATGCGATGGCGATGAATGCGCTGCCCAGCATCAACTATATCTATGCCGATAAAGAAGGAAACATCGCCTTCATTCATAATGGTCAGTATCCGGACCGTATCGAAGATTGGGACTGGCAGGCGGATCTGCCGGGCGATCGCTCTGACCTGATCTGGCAGGACTATATTCCGTATGCGGATGGGCCGAAGCTGATCAATCCGCAGAGCGGTTTTATCTTTAATGCGAATAATACGCCGTATAGTGCGACGGACGGACCTGATAATATCCAACTTGGCGATTATCCGGAAACGCTCGGCCTGCAGGAAAACCAGACCAACCGCGCGCTCCGCATTCTCGAACTAACCGACGGTGAGAGCCTTTTGAGCCGAGACGATCTGCTCGCGATCAAGTTTGATACGGCTTTTGCGACAGGCTCAGACGCCGATCTATTCATTCGCGATGTGCTTGCCAATGACTGGAGCGGCGAACCGGATATGCAGGCTGCTGCCGAGCATTTGGCAGCTTGGGATTATCAGATGAACATCGATGATCGCCATGCAGCCTTGGGGTCGTTGACTGTGCTGCGCCATGTCACCGGGCAGTTCACGGGTGATTACGGACCGGAACCCGCTCAAGCCTTTCGTGATGCCGTTCAGGTGTTGAATGAGCATCATGGAGGTATTGACCCCGAGTGGGGGCAGGTGAACCGTCTCGCGCGCGGTGATCTTAGCCTTCCTGTCGGCGGCGGTTCAGGGAGCTTACGCTCAATTCACCCGAAAGAATGGCCTGCTGACACGGGCATCCTCGAGGCGGATGGCGGCGACACATGGATGGCCCTGATCGAATGGGACGAAGGCGGGAAACAGAGCGCACAGGTGGTCCATCAGTTCGGTTCCGCGACATTGGATGAAACCTCGCCGCACTATGCCGATCAGGCTGAACTCTTCGTGCGTGAAGAGTGGCGAACGGCTCTCTTGACGCGTGAAGCGATTGAGGCGGATGCGGCTCGGATTTATCGGCCGGGTCGCGACTGAGCGCACAGTCTAGCGCACGGACGCAGCTGCCCTCGCCAACCGTCGTGCTTTAGCTTCACCCAAAACGCTGTCCAATGTGAACACAAATAGCGCTGTCCAGATGAAGGCAAATGCGATTGCATGGGTCTGCGAAAAGCTCTCGCGAAACAGGAAGACCGCGATCAGGAACTGAACGGTCGGCGCGAGGTATTGCATCATCCCAATCGTTGAGAGACGCAGACGCTTGGCCGCGACCGCAAACAGGATGAGGGGCACAGCTGTAATGGGGCCTGAGAGTAAAATGAGGGGGATATCCCATCCGCCTTCGCCCATGATCCGCCCGTCAGGTTGACCGATAAACCACCCCATCCACAGAAGCGCGAAGGGGGCCAGCAGGGCGGCTTCGACGACAAAACCTGCGCGGCTATCTATCTGAACCTGTTTGCGAATGACCGAGTAAAACGCAAAGCTGAAGCATAGAATGAGAGAGACATAAGGCACGAAACCCAGCGCCACTGTCATGACCGCGACACCACAGGTTGCCAGAGCGACGGCAATCCATTGCGCGATCCGCAAACGTTCAGCGAAAAAGAGCGAGCCAATCAAGACGTTGACCAACGGGTTCATATAATAACCAAGGCTCGCCTCCATCACGCGCTCTTGTCCAACCGCCCAGATATAGATGAGCCAGTTCAGTCCGATCAGAAAGGCTGTGACCGTGAGATACCCCATCCGTCGCCAGGTCATCACGGCTTTTAGGGCTTCCCAGTTTCGCGCGAGCGCGATGAAGAACAGACCTGTCGGGACGCTCCAGATGATCCGGTGCGCCAGCATTTCCTCCGGCGCGATATGATCGAGTGCTCTGAAATAAAGCGGCAGTGAGCCCCAGATCATGTAGCATATGAGCCCTGAAAAGAGGCCGAGGCGGATAGGAGAAGACATGCGCCGCCCTTAGGCTTTTGTTTGGCCGAGCGCTAGTCTCAAATGCGTTCAAAAATCACGGTGAGATTGTTTGCAGGCATATCGATGACCGTGTGTAGGCTGAGACCTGCCGCTTTTGCTAGCGCAGCGATCTCAAGATCGAGATCGCGAACCCCCCAATTCGGATCGCGGCGTTTGAGGCTCTCGCTGAAGTGAGCGTTAGAGGGCGCGATTTGGCCATTGCGTGCGAATGGACCGTATAGGACGAGCCGTCCGCTTTGGGATAAGAGGTCGCCGGCACCTTTGATCAGACCTTTGGCCGCCTCGAACGGCGCAATGTGGATCATATTTGCGCAGAAGATCGTATCGATGGGGACCCTCACCGGTGCTGGCCAATCCGGTTTAGCCACGTCCAGGGTGAGTGGGCCGGATAGACGCTTATGCTCAGCCGCCGTGCGCCAAGCTGCTTGGCTCTGCAGGCTTTCTGGATCAATATCTGAATAGGTCCAGGATAGATTAGGCATGCGCTCTGTCAGATGGAAGCCGTGCTCTCCCGTGCCAGACGCAATTTCGAGAACGCTAGCGCTGCTGGATATATGGGCACCGAAGACCTCGGCGATCGCATCTCGATTGCGGGCGATGGAAGGCGAGTATCGCCGTCCATCGCTCTCAAGATGGCGTGCCTCTAAGGCAAAGGGCTTGCCATCATGGTTTTTGGGATAGCTGCTATCTTCGCTACTCAAAGCCAGTCTAGCCTCGGGCTTCGAACCGTTCTCTCAAGACGGGCTTTAGGATTTTACCGTTTGCGTTTCGGGGCAGGGGCTCTGCTTCGAACTGGATTTCCACAGGCACTTTGAAAGCGGCCAGATGTTCAGCGACGTGCGCGCGAAGTTCATCCTCTGTGGCACTTGTGCCGGGCTTTAGCTGGACCACAGCACCGACTTCTTCACCCAAGACCTTATGCGGAATGCCGACGACGGCGGCGTCCATGACCGCCGGGTGATCATAAAGCGCGCTTTCGACTTCGATACAGTAGACGTTTTCACCACCGCGGATCAGCATGTCTTTCGCGCGGTCGACGAGGAAAAGGAAGCCCTCTTCATCAATGCGCGCGAGGTCGCCTGTTACGACCCAGCCTTCCTTAAACGTTTCAGCCGTTGCATCCGGACGGTTCCAATAGAGCTTGCAGTTCATCGGGCCTTTGACCCAGAGCTCACCGACCTCGCCTGTCGGCAGCGGTGTGCCTTCGCCATCGCCCGGCGTACAAATTTTAAGCTCAACAGCTCCGGGAGGCGCACCGGCACTATTTGGACGGTTCACATAGTCTTCGCCGATGTTCAGCGTGGCGGTGGCACAGGTCTCTGTCATGCCCCAACCATTGCCGGGTGCGGCTTCAGGGAAGCGTTTCTTAATGGTCGCGACAAGCTCGGGAGCAGATGGCGCGCCGCCATAGGAGACTGCCCCAATTGAGGAGAGGTCATATTTATCGCGGTCTGGGTGCTCCAAAAGCTGCCAGGCAATCGCGGGGACCCCGCCAACTGCGGTGACTTTCTCGCGCTCGATAATCGGGAGCGCTTTGCCTGCATCCCATTTGTACATTGAGACAATCTTGTCGCCGCGCAGCAGCGTCGGGATCAGGATGGCAAAGGCGCCTGTGGCGTGAAAGAAAGGGATAGCGAGCAGCGTTGCCCCAGGTTCCCGTTCACCCGGCTCGGGCAGGGCCTCGCCGCGGCGAAGCAGCATACGGGCCTGACACGTCATTGAGTTCAGCATGTTGGAGATGATGGCACGATGCGAAGCAAGCGCGCCTTTGGGGCGACCTGTTGTGCCTGATGTATACATGATCGTGGCATCGTCATCGGGGGCAAGATCTACCGGTGGCAGTCCAATCTTAGCCAATCCCGCCCATGAGGAGACAGGTCCAATTAGGCTTTCCATCGACGTCACGCGCGGATCACCGTGTTCTTCGCTATCATCGCGGGCAATGATTACGGCTTCCAGATCGGGTAGGGCAGCCATATGCTCACGCACGCGCTCATAGATTTGCGTGTCGATCACAGCGATTTTCGCGCCGCTATCCTTAAGGCCGTATTCCAGCTCTTCGCCTGTCCACCAGGAGTTCATCGGCGTTGCGATTGCACCGATGGAGAGGGCCGCGAAGAACGGGATCGGCCATTGCGGGTAGTTGCGCATAATGATTGCAACACGGTCGCCTTTCTGGACGCCATACTTTTCGATCAGAATGCCGGCAAAATGCTCGACGGCGCGTGTGAAAGAGGCGTAGGTCACGCGCTCATCTTCATAAACGATGTAGTCTGCTTCGCCGAACTGGGCTTCTGCCATCTCTACAATAAACTGGATCGTCGGCGGGGCTTGGTCGTAGACTTTCATCGGTATGCCGTAGACCTCTCCATCTCCCAAGTGTAGCGGAGAGTCAGACGCGGCCAGCCCTGCATTTGCGTGGGCAATTGGCATAACAGGCCAGTTTTCTGGCAAAGGGGCGACAGCAGACATGGGGTTCCTCCGGTATTTTTATCTGATCCGGATAAACCATGCAGACCGGCGCTGCGGAAGGGGATGCCGCAGCGGCAGGTCTGAAAAATCGATGTTATCGCTGTTCAACTGAATGGTGTTGCTTCCACCGTAATTGCGAGGCTTTGGATTTTAGTCCCGCTTTTCGTGACCAGTTGGCGAGTTTCCATCGGGATATTTGAACGGATCGGACGACCTGTCTTCAAGAGGAGAATGCTTGAGGGAACCTCACGCGCTTCGTCTGGAATGTCGGTAGGCAAGTCGGCAGTTTCAAATGAGAGTAGAGAGTTTACGACCATGAAATCCGTTGCGTGGCGACCGAGATCGCGGCCAAACTGCTCCTGTACGGCCAGTCTCGTGTCAGCCGGGATGCTGACCCTGAAATCATACTCAGATTTACCGGAGAGCGCGACAAGATAGCTTTTTCCCTGCTCAACCACGATCTTCGGCTGGTCGAGGACTTCGCCGTTTTCTTCTAAAGTGATCTTGAGGGCATACTGCTGGCCCTGAGCTTCGGCTGAGCCAGGCATTAGCAGGATCGCGAGCAGGGCTAGAATACCCGCAGCGAGAATGGCAAAGAAAGAACGCATGGGACTAATCCTGTGTTTTCTACACAGCCACCCCAGCAATCCGCATGCCATAATTCCCCGATCAGGCGAAAAGAAACAAGAGAAAATAGCTGATCGGTAAAAATTCAACTATAGGTAGCAACAAGATTATAAGACTTCGCCCCTTAAGAGGAATTCATGTCTTCCGATCTCTCCCGCTTTCGCTTTTATTCCGCCAGCCTAATCGCACTCGCATCTTCCAATACTGCGATGGCGCGACCAATCACAACAACTGGAAATGCGGGGGCCAAGATTGAAACGCCTCTGGAAATTATTGCCTCAGAGGAGCGCTTTCTATCGGCCGGACTGAGTTCGATTGCCCCGCCATTGCCCGAGTTAGCGGCGGTCGAATGGTCGAGCCTGTACTTTGGAACGATCGCACCTCCGGACACAGGAACAGCTCGCATCACACTGACAGCCGAAGGGGCGCGGACTTGTCCAGCAAATGTCACGTGCATCACCGATGACCATCACGCTGCGCGGTTCGGCATTACAGGGGAAGAGAATCGCTTCGTCGTGATTTCAATTCCCAACTCGATGGTCATTTCGAACGGTACAGATACAATGACGATCGAGAATATGATCTCGTCTGTTCCGATCGCCTTTCTGACCAATGGCTATGATGAATTCTGCGTTGGTGGCGAACTGATCGTCAATGCCAGCCAAGCCAGCGGTGACTATGCCGGTACCTACAATGTCATGGTGGAGTATCAGTAGGCGTTGTTTCGACGACCTATTTTCCAAACTCGCAGAAGTGGAGTGTGCGCTCTGTTCCGTCCACATCGCTCAGCGCATAAGACGGTCCTGTCAGTGTTTCATCCTCACAGAGATACCCGATCTGATACATGTCCAGCAGGATGCCATTATCCGGCGTAAGGTTGCGCGCAAGCATCATGTCAGACGCATCGGTATGTTCACCCAGTTCAAACATCGCATTGAACCGCTCAGTTGGACTTAGATCGACATTATTCGCCGCAAAATTGAGGCTGGTTGCTTTACCGCGTAGGGTGTCACGCATGTCTTCAGCATCGCTGACCAAGTCTGACTCGGGGTAAGTCTCGACCAGCTCTGTCAGTGCATCGATTGCGCCGTACACATCATTGCCGCCAAACCCGCGCAACTCTGCCATCTTGAACAGGGCTTCTGCTTTCTCTTCATCGCTCGCGTCTTGCATTCCAACGAGTTGTTGCAGGCGTAGGATAGCGGCCTGTTCGTTGCCTGCCTCAATCAGTTCATCGACCGATTTCATAGCCAGATCAAAGGCGCTGGGCATCACCGGCATCTCCTCAGCGGCAGGCGGTAATTCAACAACAGCAGGAGGGACATCTATATCACCCGTGCTGGCACAGGCCGTGATTAGGGCAAAGGCAGAAGCAGCAAAAAGAAGGCGCATAAGGGGCTCCAATCGTGAGTCTATCGTGTCGAGTTTCCAGCGGCGCGTGGCAAGAGTGTGACGGAAAAGCGATTTATCAGGACACCGGTTCCGACGGGCACCAGGTCAGGTTCTGAACATAGGATGGCATGGCACCGTAATTATGAACGCGCTTGCCGGTCCCGGTCGCACAAATATAGCCAGCCTCTCGCAACGTGTAGACTTGCGCCTCTGTTGGGGTGAGCCCTGACTTCTCATAACGGGCAGCCGCTTCGGATACGCGCCCCATCAGGACACTGTCATCAAACCAGGCGCGTAGCGTTTGCAGATAAGCGAGCCTCTGCTCTGCACTCCGAATCCTCGTCTTCGTTGTTCCAAGATGTCGTTTTGCATCAGCAGCCTTCGGATCGAGCGGGCGTGTGGCTAGAAAAGCGTCATAGTCCGTCACCGCGCCGGGAAGATTGAAGTTTCCGGTGCGTCTCTTTTCAGCCCTAAGATAGGTGGCTTCAACACGCTGTTCTTCAGTTAGGTCAGATCGTGCCAACAGTTCGGTCAGCGCTTGATCCGCAGAGGGTGGGCTTGGATTGGCTTTCGCTCTCTCAAACAAAGCCGAGAATTCGACAGGATCCATTGTAACCGGGACTTCTTCAACGGGAACTGTTTCACAAGCTGTGAGAATGGTTAATGTGAGGGCGGCGGTGAATGCTCTAATCATCGTATCACCCTCGCTTGATTGAGGGTGCACGACAAGGCTGGATTTCATTACAGTGGCTTCACCACAGTAACCCGTCGCGGCTTAACCGACGAGATCCTTCGCAAAGCGTCTTGCAAATCGATCTGAAGCCCGACGTGCATCACTCCAAGTCCCTGCTGCAATCACGTTGCGGATATCATTTTCGAAATACTTGTAAGATTTCGACCCGATCTCTTGGCCGTCAGCATCGAACGCGGTCCCTTCAAGAGACATCCCGCCAAGTGATCTGGAGCGAAAGCCATCGAGGCCCGGCTTATCAATTTGTTGCTGAAGAGTTGGTCGATTCGGCTTTGCATCGACAATTGTAACGTCCACGCGTGCCACGTTCAGACCCTGCTTCTCGAACTGCTTCGTGACATCGTCGATGATTTCCTTGGTCAGACGCTCGCCTTCACGTTCACCGTAATCGTCGGTCAGTTTTTCAGCGAAATCTTCGCTGAATGTGACGTTGACACTTGTGGCAGCCGCAAATGGGGCGAGCGCAAGTGCGGCAGTGGCGAGAAAGAGCGTTTTCATGAGAAGCCTCCATAGATCGACCCCTCCGATATAGCTTAGAATATCGGAGGGGTCTAACTTTTCGCGATCACAAGCGCGTTAAATCGTATCCACGAATACAATCTCTGCGTCTGCCAGAGCTTTCAGTGTGATGATTTCAGCACCCGTCACTGCCGCACCATCGCGAGCATTTAGGATTTCACCATTCACTTCGACAGACCCAGCCGCCAGAACGAAATACCCGTAACGTCCTGCTTTGACCTCATAATCGAGGCTTTCACCGGTTTTGAGTGTTGCGCCGAGAATTTTGGCGTCCTGGCGAATGCGCAGTGCGCCTTCGTCGCCATTACCGCTGGCAAGCACGGCCCATTCGCCCGATCGATCTGCTTTCGGGAAGGCTTGCGCGCCCCAGTCGGGTGCACCGCCAGCCTCAGCAGGCTCAATCCAAATCTGGAACAGCGTCGTATCCTCGGTTTCAGCGTTCCATTCGGAATGCTGAACGCCATTGCCTGCGCTCATCACCTGAACATCACCGGCTTCAGTGCGGCCAGTATTGCCCATGCTGTCCTTGTGCGTAATCGCACCTGTTCGGACATAGGTAATGATTTCCATGTCGCGGTGGCCATGCGGCGGGAAGCCTGTATCGGGTTTGATTGTATCATCATTCCAGACACGCAGCTTTCCATGGCTCATACGCTTTGGATCGTAATAGTTAGAGAATGAGAAGTGATAATGAGCATCAAGCCAGTCATTCTGAAACGTGCCCAAGTCGGAGAACCGTCGAATATCAATCATATCGCGCTCCTTTCAGTGTTGCGATGACCCTGAAGTGGCATTTGCGGGAAATTTCAGAAGCATCTCACCCTCAAAAACAGTTATGCAAATCCTGTATGTCTGAGCGTGACAATCATTTGCAAACATTGAGGTATTTTGCGACCTTTGGCGCGTTGACAGGCCAATCATGACATTCCAGTAAAGCATCTTATATCTTATATGAGATACGGAGTAATTTATGGCTGGAAGCGGCTGGACAGATCCTCGTCCCCTCTCACCACATTTGCAGGTGTGGCGCTTCCATATGACCATGCTTGCCTCAATCATTCACCGCGCAACCGGCGTGGCAATGTATTTTGGCGCATTCCTGATCACAGCCTGGATTGTTGCGCTCGCGAGTGGCCCTGAAGCTTACGCAATTGCTGACGTGATCATAAACCATTTCCTGGCGCAGATCGTCCTTTTCGCCTGGGCCGTCGCAGTCATGTTTCATCTGGCAAATGGCATCCGCTATCTGTTTTGGGACGGCCCCAAGATCGGCTTTGACCCAAATATTGCGAGCCTGATTTCGATTGTGAACTTCGGGTTTTCTGTTGTCGCAGCAGGTGCGATTTATGGCTATGCCGTGTTTGCGGTCTAAGGGGCTACTGATATGACACGCAAATCCACCCCTATGGGAAGTGTTCGCGGCCTCGGCTCTGCGCAGGCTGGAACGGAGCACTTTATCCATCAACGCGTCAGCGCGATTGCGCTTGCCGTGCTAGTTCCATGGTTTATTTTTTCAGTCATCCACGCGACGAAAGCAGGCTATGCGAGTGCTCTGGATTGGACTGCTAAACCGTGGAATGCAATTCTGCTAATTTTACTGTTTTCTGCGGCGCTTTATCACATGCGCTTGGGTCTACAGACTGTCATTGAAGACTACATCGCTAAGAGCGGAATGCGTCAGGCCCTGTTGATCCTCAACACGTTTGCCGTTTTCGCGCTTATGGCTGCCGCGCTCTTGTCGGTTTTGAAAATATGGATCGGATCAGGCGTCTGATCTGTCGGAAGGGTTTTTATGAGCGAGTATAAGTTCATTGATCATACGTATGATGTTGTTGTTGTCGGCGCAGGCGGCTCCGGTCTGCGGGCGGCCCTGGGGGCAGCGCAAGCTGGTTTGAAAACGGCTTGTATCACCAAGGTTTTCCCAACGCGGTCTCATACAGTTGCGGCCCAAGGTGGCATCGCGGCCTCGCTTGGTAACATGGGTCCGGACGATTGGCGCTGGCATATGTACGACACAGTCAAAGGCTCAGACTGGCTCGGCGACCAGGACGCGATTGAATATCTAGCTCGCGAAGCACCGGCTGCGGTTTACGAGCTTGAGCACTGGGGCATGCCGTTCAGCCGGAATGAAAACGGCAAAATCTATCAACGTCCATTCGGCGGCCATACAACAGAAATGGGTGAGGGCCCTCCGGTTCAACGAACCTGCGCAGCGGCCGACCGGACCGGACACGCTATGCTGCACACGCTCTACGGTCAGTGCGTGAAGAACGACACGGAATTCTTCATCGAATACTTCGCCATGGACCTGATCATGGACGAAGAAGGCGTCTGCCGTGGCGTGACGGCCTGGAAGCTCGACGATGGCACACTGCATCGCTTTCGCGCGCAGAAAACAATCCTCGCGACTGGCGGATACGGTCGTGCCTTCTTCTCTTGTACGTCCGCCCATACCTGTACGGGTGACGGTAACGCGATGGTCCTGCGTGCAGGTCTACCGTTGCAGGATATGGAGTTTATTCAGTTTCACCCAACCGGGATTTATGGCGCCGGCTGCCTGATCACAGAGGGTGCTCGCGGTGAGGGCGGTTATCTGACCAATTCAGAGGGCGAACGTTTCATGGAGCGGTATGCCCCAAGCGTGAAAGACCTTGCTCCGCGCGATATGGTCTCGCGCTCTATGACGATTGAGATCCGTGAAGGCCGCGGTGTTGGTCCGAAGAAAGACCATATTTTCCTTCACCTTGAACACCTCCCGCCGGAAACGCTCGCAGCTCGCTTGCCAGGTATTTCGGAGACGGCGAAAGTCTTTGCTGGTGTCGATGTGACACGCGAGCCTATCCCGGTTCTGCCAACCGTCCACTATAATATGGGCGGTATCCCGACTAATTATCACGGCGAAGTCCTGACCAAGAAAGGTGGCGATCCAGATGCGGTTGTCCAAGGCCTGATGGCGGTTGGCGAAGCAGCCTGTGTCTCTGTTCACGGCGCAAACCGCCTCGGATCAAACTCACTCATTGACCTTGTCGTCTTTGGCCGCGCAGCAGGCTTGCGCTGTGGCGCGACATTGGAAGCCGGTGCGAGCCAGCCCACCATGGAAGGCAGGCTGACAGACGGACATATTGAGCGCTTTGACCGTATCCGAAACGCAGATGGTAACACCAACGTCGCTGACCTTCGCCTTGAAATGCAGGTCGCCATGCAAGAAAATTGCGCGGTCTTCCGCACAGGTGAAATTCTCGAAGAAGGTGTCGAGCGCATTGATGCCGTAAAAGCTAAAGTCTCCGATATGAAAGTCGAAGACCGTGGCCTGATCTGGAACACAGACCTCCTCGAAGCGCTTGAGTTTGATAACCTCATCGATCAAGCCGTTGTCACGGTTAACTCAGCGGCGAACCGCAAAGAGAGCCGCGGCGCGCATGCCCGCGAGGACTATGCCGACCGTGATGATAAAGACTGGATGAAGCACACACTCGCTTGGTCATCGGAAGGTGACGAGGTGAAAATCGATTACCGCCCGGTCCACGACTACACGATGTCGAACGAGATCGAATACATTAAGCCCAAAGTTCGGGTTTACTAAGGACAGTACGTACGAATGGTTCAGCTCACGCTCCCCCAGAATTCCAAGATTGGAAAAGGCAAGATTTGGCCAAAGCCGGACGGTGCGGCTGAAGAAAATCTGCGCCAGTTCCGCATCTATCGCTACAGTCCGGAAGACACTGAAAAGCCCCGCTGGGACCGCTTCTTCGTGGACATTACCGATTGTGGCCCGATGGTCTTGGATATCCTGATTTACATCAAGAATAAAATCGACCCAACACTCGCCTTCCGACGGTCTTGCCGTGAAGGTGTCTGCGGTTCCTGCGCAATGAATATTGGGGGGCACAATACGATTGCCTGTACCCGCGGTTGGGATGAGGTGGCCTCAAAAGTCATCACCATCGCACCGCTGCCACACCAGCCCGTGATCAAAGACCTGATCCCGGACCTGACAAATTTCTATGCGCAGCACGCTTATGTGCAGCCTTTCTTGAAAACCGATACGCCGGAGCCTGAAAAAGAGTGGACACAGTCTGAAGAAGACCGCGCTGAACTTGACGGACTATATGAGTGTATCCTGTGTGCATCGTGCTCAACGTCCTGCCCATCCTATTGGTGGAATGGTGATAAATATCTCGGTCCAGCGGCGCTGCTGCAGGCCTATCGCTGGCTGATCGACTCGCGCGACGAAGGCACAGGCGAACGCCTCGATGACCTCGAAGACCCGTTCAAGCTCTACCGCTGCCACACGATCATGAACTGTGCGCAGGTCTGCCCGAAAGGCCTCAACCCGGCAAAAGCGATTGCAAAAATCAAGACGATGATGGTCGAGCGCGTCGCTTAAATCCGCAAGACATGGACATTAAAAAAAGCCCCGTTCATCTGGCGGGGCTTTTCTTTTGGTAGAGGTTGGCTCTGCTAGGCTCAAAAGGCCTGCCATCCAAGGACAAGGATGCATATCCAACTCGCGGTAAAGATGACTGGGCGAACCGGGGCTGCGATACCCGCCCACATAACAATGGCATGACCAATGCGAAGCCAGAAGTAGAGGCCCGCTGCCCACACCGTCACCGCTGTGCTGACCTCCAAGAGATGCAGGACAATCACGATCACCGCAAACGCTGGAAATTGCTCGGCAAGATTGAGGTGAACGCGGTTCGCCCGCTGGACCCAGTCCGGCAGACGTTGAACCGGCAGCACTTTCGTCATGCTATCACTAATCGGTTCCTTGCCGTGCATGTTCACACCAACAACGAAAGGAATCCAAAGGCTCGCCAAGAGCAGAGCCGACAGGACGAGATAGAACAGCTCGGTCGTCATAGCGCATCCACCTCTAAAGGTTTCCCTGTTTCCAGAAGCGTTTTCAGGGTGCTGACGGTGCGGACCCATCCATCGCGAACACCTTCCTGACCTTCTGGAATACCAAAGTGCAGGACGCGAAATTTCACAGACGGCACTCGAGGTTCAATTTCATAAGCGATGCTTGACGCATGCATATCCGGCCCGTCCCAGTGAGGTTCGAAGCTCATCGCCAGGCGTGAATAAGGCGAGTATTCCGTCACCTCATGACCGAGCATAATGTTACCATCAGGCATCAAGAACTCATAATGACCCGGTCCGTCCAAAATGCGATCAGGCTTGGCGGCCATAATCTCATACTTTTCGATCAGATCGGGTTCAGTCAGCGCCGCCCAGAGCTTTTGGGGTGTGGTCTGGATCAGGGTTTCCATAACAAAATCGGGGGTCGACATGGTGTCGTCTCCTTCCAGTTGGGTTTTCAGGTTTAGCACCTTCCGCGATAGCGGTTTGGCAAGAAGCGGCTCGATCCAGCGGTCAATGACCTCCTGGAGCGACGCCGCGTTGAGATAATGGTGCTTGAACCGTCCGGATCGGCGCGGCACCACCAGGGACGCCTCTTCGAGGATCTTCAAATGCTTCATCACTCCGAACCGCGTCATATCAAGGCGCTCAGTCAGATCGCTAACGGTCTGACCGTCCTGCTCGCGTAGCAGGTCCATGATGTGACGCCGTGTCGGGTCGTTTAGGGCTTTGAAGATATCATCCATGGTGAGAGCTCTATAGGTGACTAATTAGTCACGTGTCAATATAGTCACATAATATTTCTGTTGGCGGCCTCCTGATCTGTATCCATATCACCGCAATGGATGCTTTTGCCAACCTGCTGGAACGCCTGCTTCTGACGCCATCGCGCAATGGCAAACTGGCGCTGATGCAGAACCATTTTGCGACACAACCTGATCCTGAGCGCGGGTGGACGCTGGCCGTTTTGACCGGGGAATTGGACCTGCCGGGCGTGAAAGCGGGTCTGATCCGCCGACTGGTTGAGAGCAAAGTTGATCATGAGCTCTTCCGCCTCTCCTATGACTATGTCGGCGACCTCGCAGAAACCGTTAGCTTGATCTGGCCGGCTGAGCATGGTGCCAATTATGTTCCGCCCTTATCAGAAATCATTGCTGAGCTCTCAGGTGCCACAAAGGCTCAAGGCGAACGCTTGATTGAAGGCTGGCTCAATGCGCTTGATGCGCGCGGCCGTTGGGCGCTGCTCAAACTCGTCACTGGCGGTCTCCGCATCGGCGTCTCTGCCCGCCTCGCTAAGGTCGCAGCCGCCGCTTACGGTAAGATCGAACCCGCCGAGGTCGAAGAGATCTGGCATGGTCTCGAAGCGCCTTATGGAAGCCTGTTCGCATGGCTGGACGGCAAAGCCGACAAACCTGAGCCCGACATCACCGCACCGTTTCGACCGGTGATGCTGGCCCATCCTCTAGTGCCCAAGAAAGACCGCGACAATCCAGATGCCATCGACCCCGATCTCATCAAACCAGAGACGTTCGCGGCCGAATGGAAATATGACGGTATCCGCGTGCAGGCCGTCGCTGAAAATGGCGTGCGCCGCATCTATACGCGCACAGGCGATGATATCAGCCACACATTCCCGGATGTGCTGGCCGCGATGGATTTCGATGCGGCTTTAGATGGTGAACTTCTGATCCGCGCCCCGGATGGTGGCGTTGCCCCTTTCAACGAGCTGCAGCAACGCCTCAATCGCAAAACGGTCAGCAAGCGCCAGATGGATGCGCGTCCCGCCTTCATTCGCGCCTATGACATCCTCGTCGATGGCGACGACGATCTGCGCCGCCTGACCTTCAAACAGCGTCGCGGACATCTCGAAGCGTTTATCAAAGACCTCGAGCATGAGCGCATTGACCTCTCCCCGCTCGTGCCTGTCACAGATATTGCCGCGCTTGAGGCCGCCCGAAACGATCCGCCCGCGCCAGAAATTGAAGGCCTGATGCTGAAGCGCTGGGACAGCACCTATGAAGCCGGACGCCCGAAAGGCCCCTGGTTCAAATGGAAGCGCGACCCCTTCCTGATTGACGCTGTTCTGCTTTATGCCCAGCGCGGCCATGGCAAACGCTCCAGTTTCTATTCTGATTTCACATTCGGGGTCTGGCGAGAGGTAGACGGAGAGGATCAACTGACGCCTGTCGGAAAGGCTTATTTTGGCTTTACGGATGAGGAGTTAAAGCAGCTCGATAAATTCATTCGAAACAACACGACAGAGCGGTTCGGTCCGGTTCGTTCCGTCACCGCCACGAAAGAAAAAGGCCTTGTCTTCGAAGTCGCCTTCGAAGGCCTGCAACGCTCACCGCGCCATAAGTCCGGCATCGCGATGCGCTTCCCGCGGATTAACCGCATAAGATGGGACAAGCCGACCAGCGAGGCTGATCGGCTTGAAAACTTGGAGGCGTTATTGCCGTCTTAGTCCGCCCGCTCCTCATCCTGAGTGAAGTCGAAGGGCCCAACCACCCATACAGGGTACCCTTGGGGTGGTTGGGCAGAGGGAGTGGGCGGATACTGAGTCAGATTAAACTAGGCGTCTGCCATCTGAAGTGATTTCATCTGCCAGCCTTGGCCCTGATTCAGGGCAGAAATCGCTTCTTTGTATTCAGCTTCTAGACGATCAACGAATTCGCCTGTGCTCATCCGCTTATCGACTGGGCCGATGCCTTGGCCGCAGCCCCAAATGTCTTTCCAGGCTTTTGCTTCCTGATTGCCGCCAGAGCCGAAGTTCATCGCGCTCGGATCGCTTTCTGGAAGGTCGTTCGGGTCGAGCCCGGCCTGTGCGATGGATGGCGCGAGATAGTTGCCGTGCACGCCGGTAAACAGGTTTGAATAGACGATGTCTTTAGCATCGCTTTCGACGATCATGTCTTTGTAGCCGTCAACGGCGTTGGCCTCGTCACAGGCGATGAAGGCCGATCCCATATAGCCAAGGTCGGCTCCCATCGCTTGAGCCGCCGCAATTGATCCACCCGTGGCCATCGATCCGGAGAGCGCAATCGGACCGTCAAAGAATTTGCGAATGTCCTGGATCAGCGCAAACGGTGATGTCGTTCCTGCATGCCCACCAGCACCCGCTGCGACTGCAATGAGACCATCGGCGCCCTTATCAAGCGCCTTTCGCGCGAAAATGGCATTGATGATATCGTGCAGAACGATGCCGCCATAGGAGTGGATCGCGTCATTCACCTCAGTGCGCGCGCCCAGCGACGTAATAATGATCGGCACCTTGAATTTCACACAGGCTTCGACGTCGTGCATCAGGCGATTGTTCGTCTTGTGGACGATCTGGTTCACCGCATAGGGCGCAGATGGGCGATCCGGGTTCTTCTCGTCATACTCGGCCAGCTCCGTGGAAATCTTATCCAGCCATTCATGCAGGACATGGTCAGGCCGTGCATTTAGGGCCGGGAATGATCCGACGATGCCGGCTTTGCATTGTGCGATGACAAGGTCAGGGTTTGAAATAATGAAAAGCGGGCTCCCGATCAGGGGAAGGCGCAGGTTTTGTAGAATTGGGGGCAGGGCCATAGAACTCTCCGGACGCGTTTCTGTTGAGTTCAGACCTATCTCTCCAGGCGCTGGCGACAAGACATGACGGTGCGGGAGCATATGCAATGTACGTATCAAGAAGGCCCGACACGTAGGCCGGGCCTCCTCATTTCCCCTTTTGACTCATCTACGCATTGAGTCTGCAAGCCCCTTAGCCATCCGACAGGCTATCTGTTTCGGACAGGACATCATCGTCCATGTCTGACGATGTGCCCATTGCGGCCTCAAATTCGGCAGGCGTAATGCCGCCGCTGCCATCTGTATCGATAGACAGGAATTTGATGATCGCCTCGGCGCTGCTGGTTTCGCTGTCGCCTGAGGTCTTCCAGCCGACAAATTCGGACTCAGTGATCAAGCCACTGCCATCCGCATCGACGGTTTCAAAGGTTACAGCTTCACCGGCTTGAGCGGTGAGCCCGAAAGCGGCAGAGGCCGCCAAGATAGATGCAAAACGGATCATGAGAGAACTCCTTCTCGTTGCTTGCATGTCACGTCATGTGACACGGGAAGGGTGTCTCCAAATTAGCAAAACGCCTCGTGACAAAAGCGTAAGCTGGGTGACACAGCGTTCATGACATCGGTGCAAGACTAGCGCCCATACCCTTGAACTGGCGGTCACTCGAAACGTGAACGCAGCGTACGTTCACAGCGTCTCGGCTCTCAAAGTAAGACGAGTGTTGTTTTTAGGTCACATCCTGAACACGCCAAAGCCGCGTTCGCCTAGAGGTGCGTTCAGCGCGGCCGCGAGTGCCAGCCCTAGAACACGGCGCGAGTCGGCCGGATCAATGATCCCGTCATCCCAGAGCCGTGCGGTAGAGAAATATGGGCTGCCTTCGCGCTCATACAGATCGCGGATCGGGTCTTTGAAGGCCTCCTCCTCGTCAGCGCTCCACGTCTCGCCACGTCGTTCCATGCCATCGCGTTTGACGGTGGCGAGAACGGACGCGGCCTGCTCACCGCCCATGACAGAGATCCGCGCATTTGGCCACATGAAGAGGAAGCGCGGCGAATAAGCTCGCCCGCACATGCCGTAATTGCCCGCGCCGAACGATCCACCTGTGACCAGCGTTAGCTTCGGAACAGATGCCGTCGCAACTGCCGTCACCATCTTCGCGCCATCCTTGGCAATGCCGCCAGCCTCATATTTGGAGCCGACCATAAAGCCCGTAATGTTCTGCAGAAACAGAAGCGGCGTACGGCGCTGATCAGCCAGTTCGATAAAGTGCGCCGCCTTTTGCGCGCTCTCGCTGAACAGGATGCCATTATTGGCGAGGATCGCGACGGGCATGCCGTAGAGCCGCGCAAAGCCGCAAACCAGCGTCTCCCCGTAAAGCTTCTTGAACTCGTGAAACTCTGATCCGTCCACAAGGCGCGCAATGATTTCGCGCGCATCATAGGGTTCGCGCACGTCACGCGGGACGAGACCGTGTAGCTCTGCGGGATCATAGATCGGCTCTAACGGCTCACTCAACCCGACCTCATTTGGCTTCGGCACATGCAGCGTCCGCACGATGGAGCGCATAATTGCCAGCGCATGGTCATCGCTGGCGGCATAATGATCGGCCACACCCGACTGACGCGCGTGCACATCTGCCCCGCCGAGGTCTTCCGCGCTGATCTCTTCACCCGTCGCGGCTTTTACGAGAGGCGGACCGCCAAGGAAGATCGTGCCCTGCTTGCGCACAATAATCGTCTCGTCCGACATGGCAGGCACGTAAGCGCCACCTGCCGTACACGACCCCATGACAGCCGCGATTTGCGGGATACCCTTCGCGCTCATTTGCGCCTGATTATAGAAAATGCGTCCGAAATGCTCGCGATCCGGGAAGACTTCAGACTGATGCGGCAGGTTCGCGCCACCACTATCGACGAGATAGAGGCAAGGCAGGTGATTCTGCATCGCGATTTCCTGTGCGCGCAGATGTTTCTTCACCGTGATCGGATAGTAAGCCCCGCCTTTGACGGTCGCGTCGTTACAAACGATGACGCATTCGCGGCCCTCAACACGCCCGACACCTGTAATGATACCGGCGCCCGGGGCCTCGTCATCATACATGCCGTTCGAGGCCAGAGCGCCGATTTCCAGGAATGCTGCGCCCGGATCAATCAGGCGTTCAACGCGTTCTCTCGGTAGTAGCTTACCGCGCGCCGTGTGGCGTTCGCGTGCCCGTTCGCTGCCGCCGACTGAGGCAGCCGCTGTTTTATCGCGCAGCTCGGCAACCAAAGCCTCCATCGCGCGACGGTTTTCCGCAAAGGCGGTTCCGGCCACATCCAGCGTAGATTTCAAAACGGGCACTTTGTCACCTCCCTGTCAGGCTTGGCCCAGCCATAAAGAGCACTGACGCAGATGTCATGTCCCGTGATCGCGCTCGTCCTTAAAACCTTCACTTTTCAGTGCGATATAGTGCATAAACCTGTTCAGCGTTGGAAGGAGGGTTCGAGATGGCAATTTTTGGCGGCATGAGCCTCGACGTCGTTCCGGCGCTTGCTTCAATCAAATTCCTCGAAGACGTTCCGAAGCGCGCTTTGAAGGCGGCGGGTAAGGAAGCGCGCTGGTTCTCCCTTCCGGCGGGGTGGCCGCTCTTTAAGGTCGGCGAAGTCTCGGATTCGATCTATTTCGTCCTGACCGGATCGCTCGGCGCATTTAAGCGCATGCCGGATGGACGCAGTGAGTTTCTCGGCCATATCAGGGCAGGGGAGCCGGTCGGCGAAATGTCCATGTTTCGCGGTGGTGTAGACATTAATGGCGATGGCACCCCTGATAATGTCGGTCACACATCCTCCGTGTACGCCTTGCGCGATACTGAAGTTCTCGAGATTTCACGGGAAGGCTTCGCCCGGCTAACAGCGGCTGAACCGGATATCTTAAGCGCGATCATTCGTCTGATCCTGTCGAGATTGAGCGAGGGGAATGAGCGGAACAGACGCACAGCTCCAAAAGTCTTTGCCTTGATCGGGACGTCACCCACAATTGACTTAGGCCTGCACGCGAATGCATTGAAAGCCGCGCTCGCCAAACTCGGGGTCAACGCCCGTGTCATTGACGAGGTCGAGGGCGATGAAAAGCCAACGGCTTTCTTTGATGAGGCTGAACGCGAAAACGATATCGTAATCCTGACAACCCCTGTGGCGGACACTGGCTGGTATCGCCTTGCAACGCGACAGGCAGACCGTCTCTGGGTTATGGCGCGCGCGGATGCGCGGCCATCCTATCCGCTACTGCCGGAGAACAATTCCCCGGCTCAATCCCTTAAATTGGTCGATGTGATCCTGCTGCATAATAAGGGCGAAAGACGCGCATCCAAGCCGTCTGACTGGCTGAATTCATGCGGCGGCGCGCGCGCGTTCCATTGGCAGGGCCTTCAAGGCAAAAATTGTGACCATCTTGCCCGCACAATGGCCGGGCGCAGCATTGGCGTAGTCTTTTCAGGCGGCGGTGCGCGCGCTTATGCGCATATCGGCGTTGTCCGCGCCATCAGGGAACTTGGCCTTCCGATCGATTTCGCAGGCGGTGCCTCTATGGGTGCTGTGATTGCAGGCTGTGTCGCGATGGGCTGGGACGATGACGAAATTGACCGTCGCATTCGCAAGGGCTTTGTCGAGACCAATCCGCTCGGGGATTGGCGCTTACCGGTTGTTAGCATGGTCAAAGGCCACCGCGTCGATGCGCGTCTGAATGAACATTTCGGGCAAGCTGAAATCGGTGATTTGGATATTCCGTTCTTTGCCGTTTCCACAAACTTGACTGACGGCGCGTATCGCATTCATCGGCGGGGATTACTCAGAAAGGCATTGCGTGCGTCGATCTCTCTGCCGGGGATCTTACCTCCTGTGATTGATGACGGTGAAGTGCTCGTTGATGGAGCGGTTCTCAACAATTTCCCTGCCGATGTGATGCGCGAATTTCAGCGTGGTTTTGTCGTCGGTTGCGACGTGACCCGCGCACCGCAAGGCCTCAATACCGAAGATTTCATCGATCCGCCGGGCTTCTTTGGCTGGGTCAGACAAAACGGCTTCTCAAGCGCGCCACCTATTGCTGGCCTCCTGATGCGCTCAGCCACGGTCAGCTATAATCCAAATATGGGCCGTGATCTCGTGGATGCTTTGATCCTACCTGAACTCAAGGATATCGAATTGCGCGACTGGAAGGCTTATGACGCAACCGTTGAGGCAGGATACAATGCCGCGATGGCGACGTTGAAAGACAGTGATTTGTTGGAGCAATGCTGCACGAAGCTAACCTGAGGACGTCTTTACGCCCCGGAGTATTATGCCTAGCTTTTCATGCAGGTCACGCCGTCTCTTGAAATAGTTCTCGTGCAATTAGGAACCGACGAATTTCACTCGTTCCTGCGCCGATTTCATAAAGCTTCGCATCACGCAGAAGGCGCCCGGTCGGATAGTCATTCGTATACCCGTTGCCACCCAGAATCTGGATCGCATCCAGCGCAATTTTCGTTGCTTTTTCAGCAGCATAGAGGATGGCCCCTGCCGCATCCTTGCGCGTTGTCTCACCCCGGTCACAGGATTTCGCGACAGCATAGACATAAGCGCGCGTCGCATTCATCTCGACATACATGTCCGCGACTTTGCCTTGAATAAGTTGAAACTCGCCAATCGGTTTACCGAATTGCTTGCGCTCGTGAACATAAGGCACAACCACATCGAGCGCGGCTTGCATGATGCCGATAGGCCCGGCCGCCAGCACCGCGCGCTCATAGTCCAGACCGCTCATCAGGACTTCGACACCGCCATTTAGCGGGCCCATCACATTTTCTTCGGGAACTTCACAATCTTCGAAGACGAGTTCGCCAGTTTCTGATCCACGCATACCCAGCTTGTCGAGCTTTTGTGCGACGCTGAAGCCTTTAAACCCCTTTTCGATCAGGAAGGCCGTTATCCCGCGCGACGCCTTTTCCGGTTCTGTCTTGGCATAGACAATCAGCGTGTCCGCATCCGGACCATTCGTGATCCACATCTTGCCGCCGTTCAGGATATAGCGGTCGCCTTTTTTCTCCGCGCGCAGCTTCATCGAAACCACGTCAGAGCCAGCGCCAACCTCACTCATGGCCAGCGCGCCGAGATGCTCGCCCGTCACCAATTTCTCTAGGTAGCGCGTCTTTTGGTCGTCATTGCCCCAGCGGCGCAGCTGATTCACACACAGGTTGGAGTGCGCGCCGTAGGAGAGGCCAACAGAGGCGGATGCACGCGAAATCTCTTCCATCGCGATACAGTGCTCAAGATAACCAAGCCCGGTGCCGCCCCACTCTTCTTCAACCGTGATGCCGAGCAGGCCAAGCTCACCCATTTTGGGCAGAAGCTGGCGTGGGAACACGTCGGTGCGGTCAATCTCATCGGCCAGCGGCGCGATTTCGTTTTGGGCAAATCCTTGCACGCTTTGGCGGATCATCTCCGCAGTTTCGCCAAGGTCGAAGTTCAATGTGGGATATCTGTTCGGGATCATGCCCGCTCTTTAGCCGGATGTGCCCTTTGTGCCAATGGGCATGTTGTGTGACTCGCCCGCCCGCTCCTCATCCTGAGCGAAGTCGAAGGGCCCAACCACCCCAATGGTACCCTCTGCGGGTGGTTGGGCAGGGGGAGCGGGCGGATCGTGGATCAGAAACCTAATCCTTAGAAAACAGAGTCCGCAGGAAATAGTATCCCATCACAACGAAGAGCAGAACGCCCAGCAGGATCAAGAAGGGCGGGAGATACACTGCCATGTCGCTCTCAACCGTTTCCCCTGAGCTGACCAGACCGAAGAAATCGGCCAAACCATAGCCTGCGATCCCGGCGCCGATGAGCGACAGCAGGCCGTAAGGCGCGGCGCTCAGACCCTTTGTGCTTCGCTCTTGCTCAACCAGCGGCTCTTGCAGGCGAACATCGTCGCCAATGCCGTTCATTCCTGCGCGTGGCTGCGGTATCTCCGGTTCTTCCAGATCATCGATCACTTTCAGCGGTGGCTTCACATCCACATCGCGCTCAAGTTTGGGTGCGATCGCTGTGCGCTCCGGCTGCGTCACGACTCGCTCAAGATAGGGCGGGGGTGGCAGATCCTCATCCGACTGCGCTGGCGTTTCGAGATCAGCGGCCAGAGCGTCTTCGCGCTGAGGCCACATGGATTTCATGACTTGGCCTTGATCATTATCGTGCCCAGCCAGATCCATGATTGCTGCTTCAATTTCTTCTGGTGAGGCGCCGTCTGTCGCGCTTTGATCGTTCGCGGGTTCCGGTTTTAACTCGGAGCCTTCATCGCGGCTCAAAATTTCCTGAATGCTCTTCTTCAGCGATTCAGCCGCCTCTTCCGGGGCCGTTTTGCTAGATGGTGTGTCAATGGCATCTGGCTTAGCTCGCTCAACAATGATCTCGCGCGCTTTTGGCGGCGGTGATAGTCGCTGCGGCTGTTCTGACAGAGGGCGATACAAAACCGATGCCGCCGACGGCATGTTACCCGCTGCGGTCAGGAAAAGCGCCTTTTCAGCCGCCCGCCTGCGCACCAAAGCATCAATGATCTGCACACGACCGCCAATCCGCGCCTTGCGCCAGACATCCATAGCGCTCGCAGCTGCCAGTCGATTTCCGCCATTCAAATGCGCAACCACATCGGACTTCACAAACGCCTTTGCGCCAATGTTAAAGGCAAAACTCACTAGCGCATCGAACTCATTCTGGTTCAGCGGCGCGAGCACGCAATTTTCAACCAGAAGCTCATATTTCGGCAAATCATGCTCGCGCAGAACGGCTTCTGCTTCAGCTTTGCTGAGCCGTTCATCGCTCTTTTGCGCGCGCACGTGCCCATAGCCGACGATGAAGCGGCCATCGGGGAGGTCCTGATCAGTCGGGCGATAGCCCTCGAACTGTTTGATCAGTTCAAGTCCGGCCCGTGAGATGCGCATATGCGATGCCATATCTGCTCCGCTTTGGGACAGTTATTCTGCCAATTCGCCTCTACGGTGCAAAGCGTGCGCCGTAATCGCCTGTCATCACTACAGACGTCACACTATAGAAGAATGAGTGTGGCAAGACCAAGGAAACTGAAAAACGCCATCACATCGGTCAGGGTCAGGACAAAAACAGAGGATGCGACAGCGGGGTCAGCGCCCAATTTCTTGAGCGTCAGAGGCACTAAAATGCCGGATATCCCAGCCCATATAAAGCTCAGCATCATCGCCACGCTAATCACAATCGACAGTGCCACATCGCCAAACCAAAGCTGCGCGATCAGGCCAACACCGACCGCAAAAATCAGGCCGTTCACGCATCCTGTCAGCGTTTCTCGCACCACGGCGCGTCGTCCGGCGGTGCCTTCCATTTCGCGCTCTGCAATCGCGCGCACAGCCACCGCAAGCCCCTGACTACCCGCATTGCCTGCGAGTGCTGCGACAACTGGCATGAGGATCGCGAGTTGTACAAGTCGGTCCAGTGTCCCCTCGAAAAGAGCAATAATCCCGGACGCAACAAAGGCCGTAATCAGATTAATCCCAAGCCAAGGCGCGCGCGCTTTGACCGATTCCCACACCGTGTCCGAACCATCCGCAGACGAGACGTTCGCGAGCGCGAGAAGGTCCTCGGTGTTTTCCTCCTGAATCACGTGGACCATGTCGTCGACGGTGATCATACCGACCAGCCGACCATCCGCATCTTTGACAGGCGCTGAAGCGAGCGCATATTTTTGGAACTGGTAAGCGACGTCTTCCTGATCGAGATCGACGTGAATGTCGGATTCAAAAGCTTCCATCATGTTGGCCAGTTTGACATCGCGCTCAGCCCGTAAAAGCTGTGAGAGTAGGACATAACCCAAAGGCCGATTCATTGGATCAACGACATAGATCTCATAAAAATCCGTCGGCAAGTCCTCTGCATTTTCGCGGGCGTAATCAATGGTCTGCCCGACGGTCCAGAATTCCGGTGCAGCGAGATATTCGCGCTGCATAAGGCGGCCAGCGGTTTCATCGTCATAGACCAGATTGGCCTCAAGAACCGCGCGGTCTTCAGGCTCCAGTGCGTCCAGAATGCGCTCGCGGCGGTCTTCATCAATATCTTCCAGAACCGCTGTCGCATCATCGGAATCCATCTCGTCGATGGCGTCCGCGACCGCCTTGTCTGAGAGAACTTCGACCGCATCTTCGCGATATTCGTCGCGCAGTTCGACCAAGACTTCAGAGGGTAACTCGCCACCTAACAGTTCAACAGCGGTCTCGAATTCATCGGTGCTAAGTTGTTCGAGCAGGTCGGACGCATCGGCCGGGTGAAGCTGATCCAGCGTTTCAGAAAGACGGGACTTGTCGCCCTCTGTCACAGCAAGCTGGATATCCTCGATTTGAACCTCGGGCTCTTCTGTGCTCTCGATTTGATCCTGCTCGCTCATAGCCCGTGTGTGGCGTGTCACTCAGCAATAATCAAGGCAGAAGCAGGCAGGCATCGCCATAAGAGTAGAACCGATACCCCTCCCGCACGGCATGCGCATAAGCCGCCTGCATAATATCGGTCCCCATCAGGGCGCAGACCAGCATAAACAGGCTCGATTTCGGAAGGTGGAAATTGGTGACAAGCGCGTCTGTTGCGCGGAACTCATATCCTGGCATCAGGAAAATATCTGTCGGCCCGGTTACGGCCTCTATAGTCTTCTCAGGCGACGCAGCACTTTCCAGCGTTCGCAGAGACGTCGTTCCCACCGCTACGCAACGCCGACCGTCGGCGCGCGCGGCGTTCAGCTTTTCCGCGACCTCCGGCGTCACCCGACGCCATTCTTTGTGCAGCTTGCCCGCTTCGATTTGCTCGTCTTTCAGCGGCGCAAACGTGCCTAAGCCGACATGCAGGCGAACCTGCTCCCGAATAATCCCTGCGGCATCGATTTCACTTAACAAGCGCGGCGTGAAGTGAAGGCCTGCCGTGGGTGCGGCAACCGATTGCGCATCGTCGCTGGCAAAACTCGTCTGATAAGTTTCACGATCTTTGGTGTCGGCGGCGCGTCTACGGGCAATATAGGGTGGCAACGGCATTGCCCCGAACCTGTCCAAAGCTTGATCCAGCGCATCGTTAGAAAGCCCAAACTTCAAGACGGTTTCACCGCTCTCCAGCTTGCCGACGACCTCAGCGCTCAGCCCTTCAGCAAATGCAATCTGATCCCCGAGTTTCAATCGCTTGCCCGGTCTCGCGAGCGCACGCCAGGTCTGGCCATCGACCCGTTCCACTAGATTGGCATCAACCGAAATATCATGCCCCAGCTCATCTCGCGCGGCCCGGATACCCTTCAACGCGGCCGGGATCACGCGTGTATCGTTGAACACCATGATGTCGCCCGCAGACAGATATCGCGGAAGGTCGCGAATGCTCGCATCTTCCAAACGTCCATCTCCATGAACCACTAGCAGACGCGCTGCGTCCTGCGGTTCAACAGGGCGCAGCGCGATATTCTCTTCAGGCAGATTGAAATCGTAAACCGAAAGGTCGGTGCTCATGGCCGGGGCCTGTGGCCTACTCCATCACAGCCGGGACAGCGGGCAGGTCGCAAATGTGATTACCCAGTTGATCAGCCGCTGTCAGCTTGTCCATCCAAATTTGTGAATTGGTCTTCTGTACCCAGACTGTAGGCTGCTCAGCTTCGGGCAACGTCGAAACCAGAGTAGCCTTGCGCAAAATGTCTGCATTGGCGATCGGGAACCCGTTCGGTTCAGGCCCCAATTTGATGACTTCGACGACGTCTTGCCCGATCAGAACACGGCCCTTGGCTGTGTAACCTTCATCCAGATGTTCCGCGCGTCCTGTCATCAGGAAGAATTGCGCGTTGCCGGAGTTTGGATCGTCTGTGCGTGCCGTTGAGACGACGCCCCTGCAGTGCGGGATGAAGCTTTCAACCGTCCCGTCCATGGTCATTTCAGCCAGAAACTGGGCCTGCGTCTCAATTGGAAAGCCATTGTAAAAACCACCCACAGCAGAATCTGACGGGCCGATTGTGTCGAGCGGCATCTCGCTCGGGTCACGCTTGAAAATGAACTCGCCCTCCATCGGCTCCAGCATCTTGTCTGCGCCATGCACCCGCTCAACATCGCCGCCCTGTGCCATGAATCCCTTGATCACGCGGTGAAACGGCGTGTCATCATAAAGGCCGGCTTTCGTATAGGCTTTGAACTGATCGCTATGGCTTTGAGAGACGGCGGGCAAAAGTTCGATGACGATCTCGCCTTTAGTGGTGTCAAAAATGATCAGATTGTCAGGATCAGCAGCGCGCCAGCCCTCAGGATCGGCTTTGACATCCTCAATCGTCGGAACTGTTTCGCTCTCACTATCTGACTGCGCCCCCGCGCACGCCACGAATCCAAGACTAGCCAGCCCGACGAAAACGGATTTAACGGTCATTTACGATACTTCTCCAATAAACGCTCTTTTACAGTTGGCGTCACGAAGGACGAAATATCGCCGCCAAAGCGGGCAATTTCTTTCACCAAACGTGAGGCAACCGCCTGATGCTTTACATCGGCCATCAGGAAGACGGTTTCAATCTCGCGATTCAGTGCCTCATTCATCGCGGTCATCTGGAACTCGTATTCAAAGTCAGAAACAGCGCGCAGGCCGCGAATAATCACGTTCGCGTTCACTTCTTCGGCATAATGCATCAGCAGCGTATCAAACGGTTTCACTTCAACCTCAGCGCGGCCCGGTCCGGCCAGTTTCGCGCATTCCTCGCGCATCATCTCGATGCGTTCTTCCAGCAGAAAGAGCGGGCGCTTGGCCTCACTGACGGCGACAGCAATGACAAGCTTGTCAACCAGCTTCATACCCCGACTGATAATGTCGAGATGCCCGTTCGTAACGGGATCAAACGTCCCTGGGTAAAGGCCGATCCGTTCCATACTGTCCTCCAGACGCCGCTTATGCTCGCGCGTTAGGACTCTTCTGTATCGTCTTCACCGCTATCGGCAAGGCGCGCGACTGAGACAACGCGTTCAGTCTCTTTCGTGCGCAGGACCCACACACCGGACGTTGCACGGCCCGCAATGCGAATCTGATCGACAGGTGTGCGGATCAGTTGGCCCGCATCTGTGACCAGCATGACCTCATCATCGTCGCCGACTGTGAAGGAGGAGGCGATCTTCTTGATCGGTCCGGTCTTCTTATTGCTGCCCCAGATATTGTGCGCGACGAGGCCTTTGCCGCCACGCCCTGTGACGCGGTAATCATAGGCGCTGGAGCGCTTGCCCATACCATCGTCAGCAATGCTTAGGATGAATTGTTCTGCCGCGCCGAGTTCGGCGATCCGCTCGGGCGACAGCGCAGCTTCATCCTCGCCATCCTCGCCCTCATCATCAGCAATAGCGTCAACGACATCTTCATCTTCGCCCGTTGCTGCACGCCGCATCGCCGTTGCATGTTTCAAATAGGCGCGTGCTTCAGCACTGGTGACATCAATATGGCGCAAGATGCCCATCGCGATCACCTCGTCGCCCTCTGCTAGGCGAATACCCCGCACTCCTGTCGAGTTCCGGCCCGCAAACACGCGGACATCACCAACACGAAAGCGGATGCACTGCCCTAGCGCCGTCGTCAGCATCACATCTTGGTCCGGCGAGCAAATCCGTACACGAACAATTCCGTCACCGTCATCCAGTTTCATCGCGATCTTGCCGTTGCGATTGACGCGCACGAAGTCGGACAGCTTGTTGCGCCGTACTCCACCGGAGCGGGTCGCAAACATCACGTCGAGCTGCTGGCGATCTTCCTCATCATCCGGCAGTGGCATGATGCTTTCAATCCGCTCATCTTTGGACAGCGGGAAGATATTCACCATGGCTTTGCCGCGCGATTGCGGGCTGCCCATTGGTAGACGCCAGACCTTCTCCTTGTAGACCATACCCTCAGAGCTGAAGAACAGGACCTCGGTATGCGTATTTGCCATAAAGACTCGCGTGACGAAATCCTCATCCTTCATCGAAATGCCAGATCGGCCCTTCCCGCCGCGATGCTGCGTGCGATAGGTCGCCAGCGGCGTGCGCTTGACATAACCACCATGCGTCACCGTTACGACCATGTCCTCGCGCTCAATCAGGTCTTCATCGTCGAGGTCAGCGCCACCAAACGTAAACTCAGAGCGCCGCGGTACGGCGAACTTCTCTTTCACTTCACCCAGTTCGCCACGGATAATGTCGAGCACGCGCGGACGCGAGCGCAGAATGTCGAGATAGTCCGCAATCTTATCAGCCAGACCCTGCGCTTCATTCCCGATCTCATCCCGGCCAAGCCCTGTCAGGCGCGACAGTTGCAGCGCAAGGATCGCGCGCGCCTGCTCATCAGAGAGATAAATCGCGTCTTCGCCGTCCCACCGCGTACGCCGATCCGCCACCAGATCGAGCAACGGCTTCATATCCATGATCGGCCAGGCTTTCTCCAAGAGTTGCTCACGCGCCGCTGTTGGATCGGGCGCGCGTCGGATCAGTTCAATCACTTCGTCAATATTGGCCACGGCGAGTGCCAGGCCGACCAAAACATGCGCCCGATCGCGCGCCTTATTCAGCTCAAACTTGGTGCGCCGGGCAACAACTTCTTCACGGAAGCGAATGAAAGCCTGTAGGATCTGGCGCAGGTTCAATTGCTCCGGCCGCCCACCATTCAGCGCCAGCATGTTCGATGGGAAAGAGGTCTGCAGCTGTGAATATCGAAACAGCTGGTTCAGCACGACATCTGCGCTCGCATCTTTCTTGATCTCGATTACAACCCGGATGCCCTGACGGTCAGACTCGTCGCGCAGGTCGGCAATGCCCTCAATCTTCTTGTCGCGCACCATGACCGCGATTTTCTCAACCAAAGCGGCCTTATTTACCTGATATGGAATTTCGGTAACGATGATCGCTTGACGCCCATTACGCATTTCCTCGAAATCGGTCTTCGCGCGCATCAGGATCGAGCCACGCCCTTCCAGCATCGCTTTGCGAGAGCCGCCATAGCCGAGGATTAGCCCGCCGGTCGGAAAGTCCGGACCCGGAATAATCTCCAGTAGAGCGTCATCCTCAAGTGCCGGATCATCAATCATGGCGAGTGTCGCATCGACCACTTCGCCGAGGTTGTGCGGCGGAATATTCGTCGCCATGCCGACCGCAATACCGCCAGCGCCATTGACCAAAAGATTGGGATATTGCGCGGGCAGAACCGACGGCTCTAGCGCGGAATCGTCATAGTTCGGCTGGAAGTCGACCGTATCTTTGTCGATATCGGCGAGCAGATAAGTCGCCGCCTTATCCATCCGCGATTCTGTGTAGCGCATCGCAGCAGGTGGATCATTATCGATTGAGCCGAAATTCCCCTGCCCATCAACCAGCGGCAGGCTCATGGAAAATGGCTGGGCCAATCGCACCAGCGCATCATAAATCGCGCTATCGCCATGCGGGTGATACTTACCCATCACGTCACCGACAATAGCGGCGGATTTGCGATACGCCTTGTCCGGCGTGTAGCCACCAACCTGCATCGCATACAGAATCCGGCGGTGCACAGGCTTCAGCCCGTCGCGCACATCCGGCAGCGCGCGGCTAACAATCACGCTCATCGCATAGTCAAGATAAGACCGCTTCAGCTCGGTCTCGATACTGATCGGATCAATGCCTTCTTCGCGTGGATTTTGCGGCGTTTCCGGCTCTTCCGGCGGCGTATTCTCGTCACTCACTGGGCTCTGCCTCTCAAATCATCTCAGCAAGCTCGAATCACCTGCAATTATTGGTGAAAGACTAGCAGGACAGACCCGCATATACAAATGCCATCCTGATGTTTTACAAGGGAAAAAAGAGCCCAAAGGGCAAGCTGTTCAGGAGCCAAATATGACCGCGCTAAACCTCACCCGCCGCATGGCATTTCTAAGCGCTGGTGCAGCGGCGCTGACAGCCTGTACGAACGCACAAAAAATAAATCTTGATCCTGCCTCGTCCGCACCCGGTGAATGGCGGACGGGGCCGTCCCTCCCGCTCGCTGTGCAAGAGATTTATCCTGTCCTTCATGGCGGACGCATCCATCTGGCAGGCGGCTTTGTCTCGGAAAACGGCACAATTACAGGTCCGACAGACATCCACCATGCGCTTGATCTTACAATGGGCGAATGGGTCAAACGCGGTGCACTGCCAAAGGCGCGTCATCACCCGCATCTTGTCAGTTTCAAAGGTGGCCTGTTCGCTCTCGGTGGTTTTGAGAGCACCCCGGATGCCATCTGGCAGATGCAATCAGGCATGTGGCTCTACGACGACTTTGAAGACATCTGGTACGATATGCCGCCTCTACCCGAACCGTGCGGCGAAGCGGTGAAAGCCGTTATTGGCGACGGCCTCCACTTTGCCGGCGGACGTCGTCCTAAAGGTCTCAACAATGCCGCTTGGAGCGACCATATAGACACTGGCACGCACTGGCGTTGGGATGGAGAGGACTGGCAGGACGCCGCCCCGCTCCCAACTGCAAGAAACAGCGCGTCAGCAGCCACGATCGGCGAAAATTGGCACGTTGTCGGCGGCCGTACCGTTTCGGACGGCAACACGCCCGCCCATGAAGTCTATGATTCTAAGGAAGACCGCTGGCGCACCGCCGCACCGATGCCACAAGGCCAAGGTGGCCTCGCCGCAGCCTCATTAGGCGGTAAACTATACGCCTTCGGAGGCGAATTCTTCGACAATGGCGGCGGCGTCTATCCTGAAAGCTGGGCCTATGATCCGGCCAAAGATGCATGGACCGCCATCCCCGACATGCCAAACCCGCGCCACGGCCTCGGCGCGGTGACGATTGATGACAGCATCTACGTCATAGGCGGCGCCCTCAAAGTCGGCGGCAGTGAAACGTCCAATCTGGTTGAGATTTTTACGCCTTAAAGCTTCAAATGCGCCGCACACGCTCCGCGCCCATTATCGCCTTCGAACGCACACTCGCTAAAAGGGAATTTCGTCGTCAAAGTCCTGGCTGAAATCCTGCGCAGGGCCATCCATCTGGCGAGGACCACCGCCGCCTCCGCCGCCATAACCACCGCCTTGATCATAGCCGATTGAACGGCCGCCGCCGTCACTGTTGCGGCTGTCGAGCATGGTCAGATTGCCTGTATAATTGCGCAGGACGACTTCTGTCGTGTACTTGTCCTGCCCATTCTGGTCCTGCCATTTGCGCGTTTCCAGCTGGCCTTCAATATAGAGCTTCGAACCCTTCTTCACGTATTGCTGGACAATCCGGACGAGGCCTTCATTGAAGATCGCCACGCGGTGCCACTCGGTCTTTTCACGGCGCTCGCCCGTATTGCGATCTTTCCAGTTTTCAGATGTTGCGATGGAGAGGTTACAGACCTGTCCGCCATTCTGAAACTGGCGAACCTCCGGGTCCTGCCCAACATTCCCTACGAGGATAACCTTGTTCACTGAACCCGCCATATGTCCGCTCCGATCATTTTGCTTTCGAATCCAAATCTGTCGCTACAACGCTCTTTCCAGAGTGTCGCGGCTGTTCTTCTGGCTATCCACAGAACAGCGCTGTGTCAAGTTTTTGTTCTATTTATGTTCCATTCAGGTGTCGCGACGCGTGTTGAGGAAAGACCTGCACGTCTCGTCCAGTGATTCATCTACTGATCTTCAACAATCATCGATACTTAACCAGTTTCTGGCATAGCCGTTCCAATGGAGCGGCCCATGTCTTTGAACACCTCTATCCGTCAGCAAAAGTCCTTTCGCCTTCCGCGATTGGCGACAGAGGATACGATCCTCCTAAAAGCTGTTGGGGCTGCCTTACTCATCTGGGCAATGATCACGGCCATTTTCGTTTGGGTCATTCCTGATCAACCCGGACGTCTTGTTGAAGATGGCGCAGCCTTCTCAGATTTCGTTGGCCGACACGCAGCCTTCTTCCTCGTCGGGTTTCTCATCCTGAGCTTCGCGAGGATGCTAAGCGAAAGCAACGGCACAAGCCTGGTGACCCATATGCGGACAGTACTTGCGGCCGACCCTGCCCGTTTCTTAGGCGCGCCGATTATGATCGCGCTGAGCTTCGCTTCCTTTGCCATCTTCATGCTGGTTTATTCTACGATCAAGATTCGCATCCCGGAAATCCTTCCCTTTGCGTGGGATCAGACGTTTATGGAATGGGATAAGGCTGTCTTCTTCGGGCAGGATCCGTGGCGACTGTTTGCTTGGGTCTATGATTATCCCATTATCGTAAAGGCGATCGATTCTATCTATGACATCTGGGCACTCATGCTCGTCGGATCATGGGTCTTTTGCTTCATTTCACGTCAGCAATCCCTTCAGCGCAGGATCCAGTATTGCCTCGCCCTGATCCTGACATGGTTTATCGGCGGCAACCTTCTCGCCATCCTGTTCTCCTCTGCCGGGCCTTGTTATTATCACCTGATCCCCGGTGGATCCGACTATTATGCCGAGCAAATGGCTTATTTGAACGATATTGGCGGGCTCTATGCCATTTCGCATCAGAACATGCTCTGGCAGGCCTATAGCGGCCCTGGTCTTGGTTTCGGCGGCATATCGGCGATGCCGAGCATGCATTGCGCCACGACATTTTTGATTGTGCTCATGTTCGGCTCGGATCGGGTGTCCAAGTCGGTCATTGTCGCGCTGTTCATCACCATCTTCCTCAGCTCTTTCATACTGGCGTGGCACTATGCCCTCGACGGGGTTCTTGCCGTGATTGTGGCTTATGCTTGCTGGCGCGTAGCAGGACGCATCGTGCGCGCCATAGTGCCGGAAGAGACGGAAACCTAAAGCACTCATGCGACCAAATGAGGTAGCGGTTCAGCGTCTATCATCTTGCCTTCTGCTGGACTCCTTTTACTTCGCACTTACCTGCCTTTAAGCAGGCTCAAGACGCGAAAGAAGCAATATCCGCATGGCATCGCTAGAATCCCCTTTCATCCGCGTGCGTGGCGCGAAAGAGCACAATCTCAAAGGCGTAGACGTCGACATCCCACGCAATCAGCTCGTCGTCGTCACAGGGCTGTCCGGATCAGGCAAATCTTCACTCGCCTTCGACACGATCTATGCCGAGGGTCAGCGCCGCTATGTTGAGAGCCTGAGCGCTTATGCCCGCCAGTTCTTGGAGCTGATGCAAAAGCCGGATGTGGAGAGCATTGAGGGCCTCTCGCCCGCCATCTCGATTGAACAGAAGACCACCAGCCGAAACCCGCGCTCCACCGTCGGGACGGTCACAGAAATCTACGACTATATGCGCCTCCTTTGGGCGCGCGTCGGCACGCCCTATTCACCTGCCACAGGCCTACCGATTGAAAGCCAGACCATTTCTCAAATGGTCGACCGCACCATGTCACTTGAGGAAGGGACCCGGCTCTACCTCCTCGCCCCTGCAGTGCGCGGACGTAAAGGCGAATACCGCAAAGAGTTCGCTGAATGGCTGAAAGACGGCTTCCAGCGCGTCAAAGTCGATGGTGAGTTTTACGACCTCGAAACCCCGCCCACGCTGGATAAAAAGTACAAGCATGACATCGACGTCGTGGTCGACCGCATTGTCGTGCGCGAGGGCATGGAACAGCGTTTGGCCGAGAGCTTCGAAACCGCACTCCCCCTCGCCAACGGCATCGCCATCGCAGAATATGCCGATCTCGCAGACGGCGAAACCGAACCAAAGCGCATCACCTATAGCGCCAACTTCGCCTGTCCGGTTTCCGGCTTCACGATCCCCGAGATTGAGCCGCGTCTGTTTTCGTTCAATAATCCGTTCGGCGCCTGTCCAACCTGCGATGGCCTCGGCCAGCAGCTCAAAATTGATCCCGGTCTCATCGTTCCCGACCGCGATCTGACGCTCAATAATGGGGCTATCGCGCCGTGGGCGAAACAGGCGAGTCCTTACCAAACCCAAACCCTGCAAGCGCTCGCTGATCACTATGATTTCGACCTGCAAACGCCGTGGAACAAACTGCCCAAAAAAGTCCATGACGTGATCCTCAACGGCACGGGCGATGAGGAAATCGAATTCATCTACGATGATGGCCTGCGTCGCTATGAAGTGACCAAGACGTTTGAAGGTGTGATCCCCAATCTCGACCGCCGCTTCCGCGAGACAGACAGCCAGTGGGCGCGTGATGAAATCGCGAAATTCCAGTCCGCAGCTGCATGTCCGACCTGTATGGGCAAGCGCCTGCGCCCTGAAGCGCTCGCTGTGCGTATCAATCAACTCGACATTTCAGATGCCGCCAGCTTCTCTATCCGCGAGGCGGCTGAGTGGTTTTCAAAGGTCAATGACAGCCTCTCCCCACAGTATC
>JBCBCO010000110.1:0-7283 GCA_038630445.1 Pseudomonadota bacterium
GCGCGATATAGCCGCCGTAAATGATTGATGCTTCTCTATCACCGAACAGAAAGTGTTGCACGAGATAGAGCAGGAGCAGACCCCGCATTCCGTAATACGAGAACCGTTCCCACATTTCTGTCAGGAAGCAGATGATTAGTCCTTTTGGATGACCAAAGAAACTCGTATCACGCCCTTGCGCCGCAGCTATATCTGTCAATGAACCCTCCCCGGTTCGTGTCTGTAGCTCGCCCGTGTGCGAGGACTTGGGCAAGTATCAACATGCCTGCCGGAAAGCGACAAGGCGCTTTCTGCCAATCAGGTTAAAATCAGGCGCTAATACGCCATCTCTTCAAAAACTGGGCGTACGTCTTGGCCCCACGCGCCATGATAACGCTCAAGCAAACGCTCGGCGGGCGTTACTCCGCTCTCAGCGATTTGCTGCAGTTCCATCAAGAAACCTGTCTCATCATCGCCACTCACAGAGTATTTGGCTCGATTTGAGAGCCCCTTTCGGGCCAACGCGATCATTTCTTTTGCCAGATCCTGTAGCGTACCACCGCCGGGGATCGGTGTCCTGAGGCCCAGCACACGTGCGCTCTGGCGAACAGCCTCCCGCTCTGCAGCGGTCCAATCTTTCACACGCGCCCAAGCCTCATCGAGGCAGTCCGAGCAATACAAGAGACCGGTCCAAAAAGATGAAAAGGCACATAAGCGCGACCAAGGCCCCGAATCGCTGCCGCGCATTTCCAGGAAACGCTTCAGTCGCACCTCAGGAAAAATCGTTGAGAGATGATCCTCAAAATCATCTATCGCTGGCAGCTCACCCGGCAGGATGGATAATTTACCGGCCATAAAATCGCGAAAGCTTAGGCCTGATGCATCCAGATACTCGCCCCCCCTGCGCACGAAATACATCGGAACATCCAGCGCATAATCGACATAGCGCTCGAACCCGAAGCCATCTTCAAACACGAAGGGCAACATGCCTGTCCGATCGGGGTCTGTGTCGGTCCAAATCTGGGCACGATAGGATAGAAAGCCGTTCGGCCGACCTTCCAGAAACGGCGAATTCGCAAACAGCGCTGTACCCAGCGGCTGCAAGGCCAGCGACACGCGGAACTTCTTCACCATGTCGGCTTCACTGCCATAATCGAGATTACTCTGGACTGTGCAGGTCCGGAACATCATCTGGCGACCAAGCCGCCCGACCTTCTCCATATAGGCGCGCATGATCTTGTAGCGCCCCTTTGGCATAATCGGCGTGTCTTCCATCGACCAGAGTGGGCTAGCGCCCAAGCCAAGAAACCCAATCCCGAGCGGATCTGCAATCTGGCGCACTTCTTCCAAGTGCTGACCGACCTCATTGCAGGTATCGTGCATGCTTTCCAGAGGTGCACCGGACAGTTCAAACTGTCCACCGGGCTCCAAGCTAACGCTGGCGCCGCCTTTTTTCAGGCCGATCAGGTAACCCTTCTCTTCAATCGGGGCCCAGCCAAACTGATCCCGAAGGCCTTCCAACATAGCTTTGACAGAAACGTCCCCCTCATAAGGCAGCGGTTTGAGGCCATCTTTGATGAACCCGAACTTCTCATGCTCAGTGCCAACGCGCCAAGCCTCTTTGGGTTTCGATCCAGCTTCAAACCATTCGACCAGTTCAGCCTTACCACTAATTCGCAGCGCAGCTTCGTCGATGTCCTTTGTTGGTGTCGTCATAAATGCGCTCCTCCGAAAGGCGATGTGTCACTCAAGCCAGATAGGGGCCCTCATTCCAGTCTCCAACCATCGCCTGCCAGAGTGTGAGCGCGCTGACAATCGCCGTTTCAGCACGAAGGATGCGTGGACCCAGCGTCACCGAGATCACAAAATCGAGAGCGCGCAGCATATCCCGCTCGCGCGGAGAAAAACCGCCCTCTGGTCCGACCAGAAGGCCTACAGCCTTTTGTTTGACGTCCTTGAGCGCCTGCACCATTGGACGGGCGGTGCTCCCCTCATCGCAGTAAAACAGAGGCTTTGACCTGTCCCAGGCGGCTAAGCAGTCACTTAATTTTGCGGCGTCGCGCACTTCCGGAATGTCCATCCGCTCGGTTTGCTCAGCCGCTTCAATCACGAGGGCTTGAAGGCGATCCGTGCGGACACGATTCGTTTGTGTGTATTCAGTGATCACAGGCTGTAAGGTCCGCACGCCGAGTTCGCTGGCCTTTTCGACGATAAAATCTGTCCGAGTTTTCTTGATCGGTGCAAACATGAGGGTCAGGTCAAGCGCAGTGCTTTGGGTTCGTGTCTGTTCGAACGGTTCTAATATGGCCTTCTTACCGTGGATACCCAAGGCGCAACGCCATTCGCCATCGCGCCCATTAAAGACCCGTATAATCGCGCCGTCCTCCAGTCGCATGACCCGCAGTAAGTATTTTGATTGGGCTTCAGCCAAGATCACTTGATCCTCGCTGGCCAACCTTTGGTCGACGTAAAGACGTGCGATATGACTCATCACGCCCGTATAGGGTGTAAATCTCACCGCGTTAACCCGTGGCGCGCGGCATAAAATTCGCTATACAGCGCTCATGAGTGAAGATTCTAAGTCTACCCAACCCGAGACGTCATCGGAGATGCCAGAACAAAAGGCGACGCCGGACAGTGCATTGCCAAACTGGCTGACCAGCCTCCCCGGCAACGCGCGCCCGTATGTCGCGTTGGCGCGAATCGATCGACCCGTCGGAATTTGGCTACTCTATCTGCCGTGCCTGATGGGACTTTTCCTGATGCGGATCGAAACAGGTCCGCAGTGGATCGATCTCCTATGGGCCATCCTATTTCTAATTGGCGCAGTCGCAATGCGCGGCGCAGGATGCACATGGAACGACATTACAGACCGTAAGATTGATGCGGAAGTTGCGCGCACAGCATCGCGCCCCATTCCGTCTGGCGCTGTTACACTCCAGAACGCCTATTTGTTTCTCGGCGCACAGCTGTTAGTCGGGTTTCTCATATGGCTTTGCCTCCCTCGATCTGCGAAGTGGATAGCAGTTTTTGCGATCCCATTAGTCGTCGCTTACCCGTTCATGAAACGCGTAACATGGTGGCCCCAAGCTTGGCTCGGATTTACATTTAATTGGGGGCTTCTCGTTGGCGCAGCGGTTACGAGCACTTCGAACGGGTCTCACACGGCGTGGGGGGAAATATCAGATCATACTGGTGGTATTACGGGCGCGACAGTCGTTTTCTATCTGGGTCTGGTCTTATGGACGGTCGCCTATGACACTATTTACGCCCTGCAAGATAAAGAAGACGACGCCCTGATCGGCGTGAAGTCGACGGCCCGCCTCTTCGATGAAAAGGTCCTTACCGCCACATTTATATTCCAGCTCGGCGCGACGATGCTGCTCTTTCTCGGCGCATGGTTCGCCGACGCGGGCCGTATCGGCGCCGTTTTAGCCCTTGTCTTCCTTGGCCACAGCATCTGGCAGATGGTTCGCCTCGCCGCGGACCGCGAAGGCCGCGCACTCGGCGTCTTCAAATCGAATGTCTGGCTTGGGGTCGTGCTCGTCGGATTGTTGCTCGTCGCAACCCTGATATAATCCACTACGATCGGTAGAGAGAGGGAACGCTTGCTTGTCGTTGCGTTACGGCGCTATTTTAGATTTATGCCTGCAGCCAAACGCATTCGCCCCCTTGATCTCTTTTCCCGCGAAGAGTGGACGAATGTGTCCAAACGTTCAAACCTATGGGGTCTTGGTATGGTCGCGCATGCATGGGGTGTCATAGCGCTCGCCATAGCGGCGGCGGTCTGGCAACCTTGGTTGATTATTATCGCCATTCCCGTCATTGGCGCACGCCAGCTAGGACTCGCCGTTTTAATGCACGAAGCTGCTCACGGTGGGCTGTCGACCAAGATCAAAGTCAATGACTGGGTCGGCCAATGGCTCTGTGCGGCACCGATTGGCGGTAACCTCACCGCTTACAGGCCCTATCATCTCAGCCATCATAAATATGCGCAGCAACCGGAAGACCCGGATTTGATCCTGTCCAAACCGTTTCCTGTAACATCCGGATCGCTACGCAGAAAAATCGTCCGTGATTTGACAGGGCAGACATTCTATAAGCAGCGGTTCAATCAGTTCTCCAATGCGTTGGGTCTTGGCATTCGAAACAAGAAAGGCGCTGAAAACCGCGCTCAGTCTGCGCGCGAAGCTGTTATTCCATTTCTCACGGTGAACGCGGCAATCTTCGCCGTGCTAATACTACTCGGATACTGGTGGGCCTTTTTCGTTCTCTGGCTTCTGCCGATGGCGACCTGGAATCAGCTCATCACGCGCCTCAGAAATATTGCGGAGCATGCCGTTGTACCGGACCATGATGACCCCATGCAGCATGCCCGCACGACACGTACGAACGTCTTGGAACGTATCTTCATTGCGCCTTATTGGGTCAACTATCACTGTGAGCATCACATGTTCATGCACCTGCCCTGCTATCGCCTGCCAGCCGCGCATCGCCTACTTACAGAGAAAGGCGTCACGGAGCGTATGGAAGTCCAGACAGGGTACTTCACCGTGCTCCGCCAAGCGGCCAGCAGGCCGGAACTGCTCCCAGCATGAGCAGCGCAAAAAACGTCCTCGGCAGCGCGCTCGAGCCCTGTAGCTTTGAACCACTGACTGGCTTTTTCCGCGACGGGTGCTGCAATACCGGCCCGCTGGATCATGGCACGCACACAGTCTGCGTCACGGTTACATCGGACTTTCTACAATACAGCTTTAGCCGCGGGAATGACCTAATCACGCCTCGCCCTGAATTCAGTTTTCCAGGCCTAAAACCGGGCGATAAGTGGTGTCTCTGCGCCAGCCGCTGGGAAGAAGCTCGCCAGATAGGCGTTGCCCCGCCTGTTCACCTCGACGCGACACATTCAAAAACGCTCGCCCTTGTCGAGCTAGCCCATTTGAAAGCCCACGCCGCACAGGAGGCCAGCTCATGACGTTACATATTGAAATGGTCTCGGACCTGGTTTGCCCGTGGTGCTGGGTGGGTCTTCGTCGTTTGAAAGGCGCCATCTCGCTTGTCCCCGATCTGGATGTTGAAATCCTCTTTCGTCCCTACGAACTCGACCCAACCATTCCCTCGGGCGGGACGGACTATAAGGCATACATGCAGTCGCGCTTTGGCAACGATCAGGGCAAGTCAAAGGCCAATCAGATGCGCGATCTCCTGATTGAATACGGCAAAGACCTCCACATCCCGTTCGCCTTCGACCGCATCACCCGCCGCCCGAACAGCTTCAATGCGCACAGGCTTGTCCGCTGGGCGCAGGGCCAGAATCTTGGTCTCGAGGCTAAGGAGACCCTTTTCGAGGCCTTCTTCGCCAAGGGCCTCGATATTGGCGATCACGAAACCCTCGTCACGCTCGCGGCGAAGATAGGACTTGATACAAATATCGTCTCAGACCTGCTCGCCAGCGATGCTGACGTTGAGACGGTCCGCAATGAGCAGGCCCTGTTCCGGCAGATGGGCATTGCAGGTGTTCCAACCTTCATCGCGCATCGCCAGATCGCTGTTCAAGGTGCGGAAAGCGAGGAAAAGCTCGCGCGCTTTTTGACAACCGCAGCCGCCCAATTGCCAAGCGAACGCCCCTTAGCAGGCGCTTAAGTATGGGTGCCGCCGTAACAATAGAGCGCGATGGACGGATCGTCGTTGTTCGGTTCGATACCGGCAAACCTGCAAACGCTCTGAGCCAATCGTTACTCGCTAACCTTACCGAAGCCGCACAGCGTTTTCACGCCTGCCCCAATATTTCTGCTGTTATTCTGACAGGACGAAAAGACAATTTCTCGATGGGCGCGGATCTAAAAGACAGTGACACGAGCGGTGGGCCTAAAGCCCCTCTGAGTCAGCGCCGTATTGCGCTGCGCCGGGGCCCTGCCCTCTGTGAGGCTTGGGAGAAGATTGATGCGCTCACCATTTGCGCGATTGAAGGTTGGTGCATTGGCGGTGGTATGGCGCTGGCAGCCTCTTGCGATCTGCGCATCGCGAGCGAGACCTCCAGGCTCTATGTTCCAGAGGTCGAGCGCGGGATGAATATGAGTTGGGGCTCGATCCCACGATTCGTCGCCCTGATCGGTCCAGCACGAACCAAACGCCTTGCTGCGCTCTGTGAGAAAGTCGACGCCAAAACGGCTTTGGATTGGGGGCTTGTCGACTACGTGGTGCCTGAAAGTCATAGCCTGGAAAAAGCACTTGAGATCGCGCAGGCCGCGTCAAAACTCCCTCCGACAGCCCTAAAAATGGTCAAGCATGACAGCAATGCTGCCGCGCTCACGCTGGCACATGCAACCTCCTATCGTGATCTGGAAACGTTCGCTCTCCTTCAACAGTCGGAAGACTTCAGTGAAGGCGTGAATTCTTTCTTACAGGGACGCGACCCGAATTTCACGGGCGACTAGCTGAGCTGTAGCTCCACCAGCCGCTTATAAGCACCGCCCGCTTCCATCAGTGCGTCGTGGGTTCCCTCCTCGACTGCGCGACCCTCTTCAATCACGATAATCCGGTCCGCCGCACGCACAGTTGAAAGCCTATGCGCGATAATCAGAGTGGTTCGGCCTTCTGAGAACTCAGCCAATGCGGTCTGAACCTTTGCTTCGCTCTCCGCATCCAATGCGCTTGTCGCTTCATCCAATAAAAGGATCGGTGCATCTCGTAAGATCGCGCGCGCGAGCGCAACGCGTTGCCTCTGGCCACCGGACAGGTTCCGTCCCATCTCCCCCGCAGGCGCATCATATCCACCCGGCAGTGACAGAATAAACTCGTGAGCATTCGCGGCTTTAGCTGCCCCCTCAATTTCTTCCTGAGATGCTGTGAGCCTCCCAAGTGCGATGTTGGCGCGAACGGTGTCGTCAAACAGCGCGGTATCCTGAGAGACAAGCGCCATTGCGCCACGTAGGCTTACCGACGTTACTCCACGAACATCTTGTCCATCAACTCTGGCACTCCCTGTCGTCACATCATAAAGGCGCAGCAAAATGTTGAAAACGGTCGACTTTCCAGCCCCGCTTGGCCCAACCAGAGCAATTGTCTCACCCGGCTTCGCATCAAAGGACAGTCCCTTCAAAGCCTCTGTCCCATCAGGATAGGCAAAAGCGACATCCTCAAATTCAACGCTACCGCTGACGTGTTCAAGCATAACAGCGTCAGAGGTATCGCAGACCAAAGGCTCAGTATCCACAATCTCATAAACCCGATCCGCCGCAGCTGCGCCTTCCTGAGCGACCGCCGTAATAGAACCCAATGCACGAACTTCAGGGGCCGCGACGCCG
>JBCBCO010000111.1:0-7242 GCA_038630445.1 Pseudomonadota bacterium
TTTCCAATATTATGGAGAGCTGGCCACGCGACGAGCTCTTCCAGATGAAGTCGGAACGGCTGGCCCCGATTATGCTCGGCGCGCTTAATCTGATTGGCCGTCCACGGGTCAAGCTTTTCGTCAGACCGGATCGGTTTGGCCGTTTTGTGAGCGCGGTCGTTTTTGTGCCTCGCGAAGCCTACGACACCAATCTGCGCCAACAGATGACGGAAGCGCTCGAAGATGCCTATCAAGGGCGTCTTGTGGCCTTCCAGCCAAGCTTTGAGGGTCCTGACCTTGTCCGCGTCCTGTTCGAAATTGCGCTTCCTCATGAAGCACCAGACCCGGATATCAAAGCGCTAGAAGCCGATCTGGTCTCGATGTCCCGCACATGGGGCGAACGCTTTCGAACCGCGATTGCCGAACGCGATCTCAGCACAGAGTTACGCGCCGCCGCGCCTCTTTTCCATGGTGCCTTCAATGCAGCCTATCGCGAAATGTTTACACCCGATGAAGCCCTGCTTGATGTTGAATGTCTGGGCGCGATCAATTCGGACAATCCCGTAAAACTGCGCGCCTATCGACTGGATCGTGATGTCGAGCAAAACATCCGCGCGAAAATCTATGCGCGTGACGGATCGATCGCCCTCTCAGACTGTGTTCCTGTCTTTGAACGCATGGGGCTCTTCGTCGATTTTGAGACAGGCTATCCGATCAAACCGGGCGGCAAGCCTGTTCCCGACGCGCCTGACACATACTGGGTGCACGACCTGCGCATGCGTCGCCAGGATGGCCGCGATATCGATCTTGAAGAGCTGACTGAGGCTTTCGAAGCCGCCTTTGTCGGCATCTGGTCAGGTCTCGCAGAAAATGACGGCTTCAATCAGTTGATCTTCAATGCCGGTCTGAACTGGCGTGAAGCGGCCCTCATGCGCACGCTCTGTGCTTACAGACATCAGAGCGGGCTTGATCCGGCCAAGGATACCCAGATTGAAGCGCTGAATACGTATCCAAAGCTGACCCGCCAGCTCGTTGATCTGTTCCACGCCCGCCTCCAGCCCGGAGATCAGGACCTGCCCGCGCACAAATCGGACTTGGAAGAGCGTAACAACGAGGTCCAGACAGCGCTTGTCGATGTAAAATCCCTCGATCATGACCGCGTTCTGCGCCGCCTATCTGACCTGATCCCCGCCATTCAGCGCACCAGCTACTATCAGACCCAACCTTCGGGCGCACCATTGCCCTATATCGCAGTGAAGATTGCCAGCCGCGAACTGGATGATCTGCCCGACCCGAAACCGTTCCGCGAAATTTTCATGTCTTCGCCTCTCGTTGACGGCGTCCACTGCCGCTTTGGCCCGGTTGCGCGCGGTGGCCTTCGCTGGTCTGATCGCCGCGATGATTTCCGCACAGAGGTTCTGGGCCTCGTCAAAGCCCAACAGGTCAAGAACGCTGTGATCGTTCCTGTCGGGTCCAAAGGCGGCTTCTTCCCGAAACAGCTGCCGATGAACGGCACCCGCGAAGAGGTCCGCGAAGCCGGCATCGCCGCCTACCGCCAGTTCATCACCAGCCTTCTCTCCATCACAGACAATCTGATCGACGGCGACGTTCATCCGCCCGAAGACACAGTGATCTGGGACGGTGAAGACCCCTATCTCGTCGTCGCTGCCGACAAAGGCACGGCCACGTTCTCTGACATTGCAAACGAGATCAGCGAAGGCCACGGGTTCTGGCTGGGCGATGCGTTCGCGTCCGGTGGTTCAGCCGGATACGATCATAAGAAAATGGGCATTACAGCCCGTGGTGGCTGGGAAGCGGTCAAACGCCACTTCCGTGAAATCGGCAAAGACATTCAGTCTGAACCGTTCACAGTCATCGGCTGCGGCGACATGAGCGGCGATGTCTTCGGCAATGGCATGCTGCTGTCCAAGCAGATCCGCCTGCAAGCTGCGTTCAACCACCTTCACATCTTCATCGACCCCGATCCACAGGACGTCGAGCGCACATGGCAGGAACGCCAGCGCCTGTTCGACCTGCCGCGCTCCGGCTGGGCCGATTATGATGAAAGCCTGATCTCGCAGGGCGGCGGTATTTTTGAGCGCTCCGCCAAGTCCATCGACCTCACCTCTGAGATCAAAGCGCTCACAGGTCTCAAAGCCGACAGCGTCACCCCGGACGAGTTGATCCACGCGCTCCTGAAAGCCGAATGCGAACTGCTCTGGTTCGGCGGTATCGGCACCTATATCAAATCTGGTGACGAGCTTCACAGCGATGTCGGCGACCGTGCCAATGACGGCCTGCGCATCAATGGCACAGACCTGAAAGCCAAAGTCATCGGCGAAGGCGCCAATCTCGGCCTGACTCAAGCCGGACGCATCGAGGCCGCCCAGCATGGTGTGCATCTTAATACAGACGCCATCGACAACTCCGCCGGCGTCGACAGTTCCGACCATGAGGTCAATATCAAGATCCTCTGCACCGAAGCCATCCGCAGGGGCGCTCTGCCGCGCGGCGAACGCAATACGCTGCTCGCCAGCATGACCGATCAGGTCGCAGACAAAGTCCTCGCCCACAATTATGCCCAGACCCGCGCCCTCACACTGGCAGAGTCGCGCGCCATGCAGGATCACGAAGCCTTTGAGCGCCTAATGATCCGCCTCGAAAACCGCGGTGTCCTCGATCGCGAGGTTGAAGGGCTCCCCTCAACCTCTGAGATGGAGGACCGACAGGAAGACCACCAGCCGCTCACCCGCCCGGAAATCGCGGTGCTGATGGCCTGGACGAAAATCGTCCTGTTCGACGACCTGGTCGCGTCAGAAACACCGGATGATCCTTACTTCCAGGACACGCTGCAGGCCTATTTCCCGGACGCGCTCCACACCTATGATGACGCCATGCAGGCCCACCGTTTGAAGCGCGAAATCATCTCCACCGTGCTGGCCAACCGCATCGTCGACATGGCGGGCCCGGTCTTCTTCCTGCGTATGCGCGAGCAGACAGAAGCCAATTCAGCCCTCCTCGTTAAAGCCTTTGAGGCCGCCTCTGGTCTCCTCGATGCGCGCGATCTGCAAGAGCAAATCGACAGCCTCGACAACAAGGTTCCGGCTGAGCGCCAGACCGCCCTGCAAGGCAAACTGGCCTCTGCCGTCGCGGACCTCACCCGATCACTGGTACAGACCGAAAACCTCTCCAGCGTGACCGAGCTAATCTCGTCCTTGTCACCAATGACGCAATCGATTGCGGACAGCTTACCTACCAGCCTGCAATCTTTCAAACGCACGCGCTTTGACAGCTTGTCCGATCATCTCTCAAAAGACGGCGTGCCGGAAACCCTCGCGATGATGCTGGCCAAAGCGGGCTTGCTGTCACAGGCTCCGCGCCTTGCCAAACTCGCACATAATAGCGGACAAAGCGGCGGCGACGTCTTCGCCGCTTATCAAGGTGTTGGCGACGCCCTCTCGCTCGACAAATTGCGCGCCAAGGCGGCTGATCGCATCTCCGCCATGCCCTATTGGGACCGCCTCGCCACGCGACGCCTTGTCAGCGACATGGAGGTCCAGCAAGTCGCCGCAACCCAGTCTGCCCTGTCTTCCGGCGGGATCGGCGATTGGACCGAAACCAACGCCAAATCCGCCAAGGATCTCCGCGCACAGGTCAAGACCTACATTTCCGGCAAGCCGGGCTTCGCCCAGTTCGCGCTCGCAGGCGATGCGGTCCGCACCTTCATGACCGGCCTCTCGAAGAGCTTAATCCGATAGTATGCCGCAAACCCTCGACTTCGACGCCGTAGAGATTGCCTGCGCCCTAGCGGATGCCGCGCGCGAGCAGACAATGCCGCATTTTCGCACCGACTCTGGTATCGAAAACAAGGAATCCGGCGGCGAATACGACCCCGTGACAGAAGGCGACAAAGCCGCCGAGCGTGCCATGCGCGCTGTCCTCGAACACATGCGCCCCCAAGACGGCATTCATGGCGAAGAGTACGGCATCAAAGAAGGAACCAGCGGCTGGACCTGGGTGCTGGACCCAATCGACGGCACCCGCGCTTTCGTTGCGGGTCTGCCGACTTGGACCACCCTGATCGGCCTCGTAAACGAAGACAATGACGCGATTGTCGGTGTGATCGACCAACCTGTCCTAGATGAGCGCTATATCGGCTCACCGGACGGTGCATGGCTGGAAAGCGCGGGGACGCGAACCCCCATTCGTGTCTCTGAGACAACCGATCTGCGCAAAGCCACAATCTCGACAACCGATCCTTTCATTATGACGCCGCCGGAGCAAGGCGCGTGGACCCATCTCAGGGCAACCGCACAAATCGTACGCTACGGCCTCGATGCTTATGCTTATGCTCGCTTGGCAGCCGGGAGCATCGATCTCGTCGCCGAAGCTGGCCTGGCGCCCTATGACGCGGCTGCGCTCATCCCCGTCGTGCGTGGGGCAGGGGGCCTCGCCTGCGATTGGCGCGGAAACCCAGCCAAACCCGGCGGCCAACTCGTCTGCGCCTCACATCAGGATGTTTTGGATCAAGCCCTAATCTCGCTGCGCCGCTCTGCGGATTAGATTCTTAACGTGACCCAATTTAGACAATGACAATAAACTCCGTAACCGGGCTAGTTGCTAATTTGGAACAATTATAGTACAAACATTTTAGCAGATAGGAGAACAGCATGTTTAAACTTCTGCGCCCTGTGGGTTATCTTGCTATTCGCCTAGTGAGTGTTCGGTCTAATGGGTAATGGCTAAACGGTGAAGAGACTACGCGAGAGTCGAAGAGCGGCTAGGTGTACCTCGCAAAAAGGGCGAACTTTTTGTCAACATTGGAGGGCGGCGGCCCGAACATAAATTTAGTGGCTAGCATCTATCTAAGAGCATTTGATGGATCACTTCCGCTAGATGGAACTAACCAGAAGCTGCCCTCAGCCATATATCTTTAATTTTCAGTTTTAATGACTTAGCCCATTGAGTCCACGTTCTTTCCGTTACGCTCTCCACGGCAGCGCTTGCGCTGACCGTGGAGTCCATCTCCTGTTGGTACGGCCCAAAAAGGGGACAGCTCAGCGACCCAAGCCCCACCTCCGCCAATCCCATCGTTTTTGTGGGGGGTTCAGAGATGGACCCCACGGTCAAGCCGTGGGGAGCTTGAAGGCGAGAGTAGGCGTATGCCGAAAAATAGCCACTGCCGTGGCCTTCTCCGTCTTCATTTGATCCCTCGGACCAAATGATCGCGGGGCGACCGCGTACGAAGTTATCCCCCACCCAGACCCCCACCAGTATTGAGAAATCACAAAACTTATCCCCGCCCTCCAGAATGGCCGTATACTGCTCCGCATCTCCCCTCTGAGAAGGGTCGATCGCGAACGGCGTGATTTGAGGGGGAGAGCGGCGGTCTGTGGCTGCTTCGGAACGTTCCGCACGTCCGGATAGCGGTCACAGTCGGGCAGAGCAATGGGACACCGGTCAGCAGTCTGACACGGTTGGGACGAGACACCCCGTAAAACCGACCAAGCCCGGACCTCTTTCAGGCCTCGACCTGTCAGAGGACACAAACAACACACCGCCGTGGGTGCGCTCTTTCTGGGCGCAATAGCCTGCTGACAAGGCAGGCACTAGACCAGCGTTCACAAAGAGCGCACCCGGCCTTTATAACGTGACGCAGAGATGCGGTCCGAGGTTTGCGGCTGAACGCAACTCTTAGCCCGCATCCTGAGCGGAGACGAAGGACGCGGGCGGGATAGGGAGACTAAGATCAACAGCGCAGTCCCGTATGGTTCGTCCCTCATCCTGAGCGAAGTCGAAGGACGCTCACCATGTGGGACGACTTGAGAGAGGAAAGAGATTTATAGAGAAGCAGCCCTGAGCTTGGTTGATGGGCTGGCGAAGCCAGACCGGAACCTGCTTTATGAGGCGTGCGCGAAGCGCTCAGCGCCTCATCAAATAACTCAACCCGCTTCGCCCGTCTGACGCGAAGCGTCTCAGGCACGGGCATAAACTAAACTTGTCAGAAGGCGTTCAAAAACTAATCCTCCCACATCCCAAAGCTTGACTTCCCCGCATCCGACAAGCGACAGCGGCGCGTGACTGAAAGCCTGATCCCCCTTGCGCTGTGCCTGCTATCAGCAGTCACTGTCGCCGCAACGAATATGTTCGTCAAACGCGGCGGCGATGTTCTGTCCGCACGGATGATCGTCTCGCTTGCAATGGCGCTCAGTGTCCTTCCCTTTGCGCCCTTCGTGCCAATACCGAGCGGCCCGCTTTGGGGCGCTTTGGCGCTCTCGGTCGTGGTCCATTGGGGGTATCAGTTCGCCATGATACGCGCCCTTCATAGGGGTGATTTGTCGTTGGTCTTTCCTGTCATGCGGGGCCTCGCACCGCTTTTATCGGCACTCTTAGCTCTGGCGACATTGCAGGAAAATCCGGGCCTTTGGGGCTGGATCGGCCTGATTTTGGCGACCTGCGCCATCATCGTTTTCGCCTTGCCGGAGCGCCAGTCAGACGGGACAGGACTGCCAAAAAAGGAGGCTCTGATCTGGGCAGGCTTCACAGCTCTAGGGATCGCTGCCTATTCCGTCGTCGATGCCAACGGCGTGCGCCTGACCGACGACCTGCTCGGAAATCCGATGACCTTCGTGGTCTGGCTTTTCCTCTTCGACTGGATCGGCATCACAGCCGCCATGCTTTGGGTCAGACGCGGACACATTTGGGAAGGCGTCAGACCCCAACTCGTCAGCGGCACGATTGGCGGGTTCCTTGGCACGGTCAGCTATGGTGCAGCGCTTTGGGCCATGTCGATGGCGGATGTCGCCTATGTCACAGCGATCCGGGAAACCTCAGTCGTCTTCGCCGCAATCATGGGCGCGCTTTTCCTCAAAGAGTCCTTCGGAAAGCGACGGATTGCGGCCGCAGCCGTGCTTTCAGTTGGCCTTTTAATGCTCCAGATCGGGGCTTAACGCGGCGTTGGTATGACCCATGCTAGAGAGAGATTATGAAACTCCTGCGCCATCTTGCCGGATATTTGCCGGTGAACATTGCCAACGCCATCGCGGCTTTCGGCGGCGTTTATGTGTTTACCCGCCTTCTCTATGCAGATGATTACGGCCGCTATGCCTTGATGGTCTCAGCCATGGCGCTGATCCATACACTCAGCTTGACCCCAGCTGAAGCGGCCGCCTATCGCTTTGCCGGAAAAGCGGGTGCAGATGGCAAGTTACCGGATCATTTTCGAACCGCCCTTTCGCTGACATTCCGATCTTTGTTGGTGAC
>JBCBCO010000112.1:0-7236 GCA_038630445.1 Pseudomonadota bacterium
TCCAAGCAATAGGGAGAAATAATTATGCGCGCATTAGCCTGTTTTTCTGTTTTAGCCCTCTTTGCTTGCTCTGAATCTGCGCCGCCAGCCGAAACTGTGCCGGAGCAGCCTGCTGCAAGTGCGCCTGCTCAAGACAGTATGGAGGCTCAGGCTCCAAGCCTTGAACTCGTCTGGAAAGCAAGCGGCTTTTTGAATCCTGAGGGTGTGGCGTTTCAAGGTGATACGATCTTCATCTCGAGCGTTGCCGGTGAAGGCTCAGGCAAAGACGGTGAGGGCTGGATTTCGCGCGTCTCAATGTCCGGTGAAGTGTTGGAAGAGCGTTGGGTTGATGGCCTGAATGCGCCAAAGGGCATGGCGGTTCGTGGCGAAAAGCTCTTCGTGTCTGACATTGATGCCTATCACGTCATCGATATTCCGACCGCTGAAATCGAGAATACTTATACTGTTGAGGGCGCGGGCTTCCTCAATGACATCACTGTCTGGCAGGGCGGGGTCTATGTCTCAGATTCCGGCACAGCTACGATTCTTCAGTTGGATGAGAATGGCTACAAGGAATGGCTGTCCGACGAGCGACTAGGCGGCGTGAACGGATTGACCGCTAATGGCGATCGGTTGCTGGTCGCCACTATGCGCTCGGGCAGTTTGTTTGAAACACTGGGTGACGGCGATCTAAGCGAAATCGCAACGGGTATGGAGAACGCTGACGGAATCGGTGTGCTCGATGATGGCAGCTACGTTGTCTCCAGCTGGCCGGGACAGATCTGGCACGTTTCGAGTACCGGCGAGACGACAGAGATTATAAACACGGTCGATGAACCAATCTACCAGAATGATCTGACGCGCGTTGGCGATCTGATCATTGTTCCAAACTGGCAGCCGGGCACTGTATCGGCTTGGCGGGTGGTGTCTGAAGGTTAGTTCGCCGCACCTGCGCTAACGGCAACCATTGCTGCGCGAAGTGTCCGGTCTCCGATCCGCCAACCGGCTTGGAAGAGGCTTGCAATTGTCCCGTTCGGATGTTCGCTTGGAATATTCGCAACCGCTTGATGGAGGTTTGGATCAAACGCTTCACCCGGCTCTGCGGCAATCTCGGTCACGCCGTGCCGTGTCAGGACAGTGTGAAGTTCTTTCTGAGTCATCTCAATGCCGCCTAGCAGGCCTTTCCCGCCATCGGTCAGGGCCTCGCGCTCCGCCTCTGGCAAGGCATGCAGTGCGCGGGACATATTGTCGGAGACGCTTAAGAGATCGAGCGCAAATTTCTCAATTGCAAAGGTCCGCGCTTCCATTTTTTCGCGCTCAGAGCGTTTGCGGATATTCTCCATCTCTGCGAGCGTGCGCAGGAGTTGATCGCGCATCTCTTCCTTCTCGACTTCAAGGGCAAGGATTTGCTGCTCAGGTGTCAGAATTTCGGGCTCAAGCTCCGGTACGGGTTCGCCGAATTCCTCATCCGGGACGTCAACGTCTTGGTTAGCTTCTGCCGCCTTCGCAGCTTTGTCCGCCGCTTTTGCCTGCTTCAGCAGCTCGTCTGCGGCTGCTTTCAATTCTGCTTTGGTTGCATCCGCACCCAGCTCTGTCTTTGTCTCGTCGCTCATCCCTGAACCTCTATTTCACCTCAACCGCGCCGCGCAATCACTTCACCAACCATGCGCGCGGTATAATCCACCATTGGGATCACCCGTGCGTAATTCAGTCGTGTCGGTCCGATCACACCGAGCGCGCCGATAACTTGTCGCTCGGCGTTCATATAGGGAGCCACAATCACGCTTGAACCCGATAACGGAAAAAGACTGTTTTCTGATCCGATAAACAGCCGAACGCCCTCTGCGTCGCGTGTTTCATCCAGGATGTCGAGCAGCCCCTTTTGGCGCTCAAGGACGTCGAACAGTTGGCGCACCCTTTCCATGTCTTCGGCAGCCTTGGCATCCTCCAGCAGATTGGCATGTCCATGCACGATCAGGCTGCGGTCATCGGCCTGCGCACTCCCCGCCCACTGGGCCAAGCCGCGTTCAACCAGATCGCTTGCTGCGGCGTCCAATTGAGCTTTGCGCGCAGCAATCTCTTCGCGCACCTCCCCCGCAGCTTCACGGAGTGTCCGGCCTTTCATGCGGGTTGCGAGGTAATTTCCAGCTTCGATCAAAGTTGTTTGCGGTAAACCAGCGGGGACTTTGATCATCCGGTTCTCAACATCGCCCGCTTCTGTCACAAGCACGCACAGTGCTTCTCCAGTCGATAGCGGAACGAATTCAACATGGCGGACGGGCGCGTCACTTGTGGGTGACGAGACCAGGCCTGCGCCTCCAGCGAGACCTGATAGGATTGAAGAGGCTTCTTTCAGAACGCCGCCGAGGTCTCTGCCCACTCCGCGCAAGCGTCCTTCAATTTCACCGCGGTCGGCATCGCCTGGCTCACCAACCTCTAGGAAGCCATCCACAAACAAGCGCAGCCCGGCATGCGTTGGCATTCGGCCCGCCGAAATATGCGGCGCATCCAACAGGCCCAAATCCGTCAGGTCTGACATCACATTACGGATCGAGGCGGCTGAAAGTTGAATGCCATTTTTGGATAGAGTGCGCGAACCTACCGGCTCCCCAGTTTCCAAGTAGGTCTCCACAATCGAGCGGAAAATATCTCGCGACCGCGCATCCATGGACTGCATAAGGGATACAGGCGTGCTCATAGTCTTTGAATAAGCGCAGCGAAATCGGTTTTCAATTGCCGATTGGCTCACCTGTGACGGGGTGGTTCACCCGACTGACACGGGCCGCGTAATAAGCGGCCGTCTTTTCCATATCCGCTTCATAATCGCCGCTCGGGATCAGAACACCGTCAATACCGCCATATTTGCGCTCATAATCAATGAAGCCGAGCGCTATGGGGACGTTTGCTTTGCTGGCAATGTTGTAGAAGCCGGTCTTCCAGGCCTTTACATCCGAGCGTGTTCCCTCCGGCGCAATCACGACGGCCATTTCTTCGGTTTCTGCGTAAGCGGCGACAACCTGATCAACTAAATTCGTTGAGCTATGCCGATCGACCGGCAACAGTCCCCACCACTTCATAAGCCAGCCAAAGGGGCCCTGCCCGAGGGTGTGCTTGCCCATCCATCGCACGGGAATGCGGTAGTAAAACGCGATACCCAACATTTGAGTCAGGTCCCAGTTGGTTTCATGCGGTGCGGCGATAATAACCAGCTTCTTGTCAGCCGGAGCCTCTCCCAAGACGCGCCAGCCCAGCAGCCGATACAGACCATAGAAGAACAGGCGTGCAATTTCATACAAAACGCTGCGGCGTGGCCGCTTGGACGCCTTGGCGCGGGCTTTCATTTGCTCAACGTCCAAGACGCACTCCATCCCTGCTTCGTACCCTCTTAGAGGCAGGAATCAGACGCTGCAATTTGCACTGCAACATATTTAGGTGGCGCTTGACGATCTTCGATCATGTCGCTGGTAATTGAACTGTAAATTGTGCCCCACCATCGCTGCGATTTTCTGCGAAGACTCTACCAGAATGCGTCGCCACGATTTGTGCGACAATTGACAGTCCAAGACCGGAATTGTTCCCAAACGCAGCGCCTTCTGGCCGATCTGTATAGAACCGATCGAAGATCTTTTCGAGTTTGTCGTCTGGTATGCCCGGCCCGTTGTCCTGGACGATAATTTCTGCTGTCGTTCTTGCTCCATTACGTCCCTGTCTCAGCACAACGAGAACTTCCCCATTTTCCGGGGAAAAGGACCGCGCATTATCGATCAGATTACGCAAAACCTGTCCCAGAGGACCGTCGCGCCCGCGGACAGACAGACCCGCATCCATCGTCTCGTCCTCAAAGCGTACCGTCACCCCACGCTGATGTTCGAGGCCTTTATAGGTTGAAACGATATCCCGGACGAAACGACCGATATCGAGCGTTTCGTTAGGAATCCGCGTGATCTCAGCTTCGAGGCGCGAGGCATTTGAAATGTCGGTGATCAACCGATCCAGTCGTTGAACATCCTGAGCGATCACTTTTCGGAGTTTCTCGCGCGCGACAGGATCATCCTGAACAAGTTCTGCGGTCTCAACAGCGGAGCGGATTGAGGTCAGTGGGTTCTTCAATTCATGCGCGACATCGGCTGCGAAGGCCTCATTGGCTTGAATGCGCTCAAACAGGGCGCGTGTCATGTCTTCGACTGATCGCGCTAGACCGCCGATTTCATCATGGCGGCGTGTGATTTTGGGTTCATCGAAGGTCTGTGCGGATCCGCTGCGAATATCATCTGCTGCGCTGGCAAGCCGCCGGAGCGGTCGCGCAATCGCCAAAGTTAGAAGCGCTGAGGTTGTCAGAGCGACGAGAACAGCGACCGCAATAAATGGGATCAGTGCTGCTCTCTCAGCCCGTATGATCGCGTCTATGTCATTCGACTCCAACGTCAGAACACCAACCACGGCGGACACACGCTGGATTGGCACCGATACAGAGATAATCCTCTGGCCACGATCGTTAAATCGCTGACTCGCCGCCTCTTTCCCGGTGATGGCTTGAGCGAACTCTTCGTCAAAACTTTGTGTGCGGACCGCATCACCGCCGCGTTCTGGTAAAATGCCTGAGAAAGCGTCTGTCGCCCACTCCGATAGACTACGCGAAGCAAGGGACATGCTTCCTGGTTCCTGGATCGGCGGCAAGTTAGAGACGATCACGCGGTCGGATAGAACGTAGGAATCTCCCAAAAGCGTCTTATCCGTATTAAACACTTTGCCGCGCATCCTGACTGGTAAAGACAATGATGCCAGAGTGTCTTGAGCCATTGTGCTATCGAGACTCGGCTGTGGCTCACCAAATGTCGCAGCACCGGCAATAAGATTAGAAAAGACCTGGGCCTGGCCGACCAAGTCCTGTTTTTTCGTGATGACGAAGCCGGCCCGCATCTCATTCAGAACCATCGCTCCGATAATAAGAATAATCAGACCAGCGAGGTTAGAAGCAAAAATGAGCCGGGCAATACGCGACCCCACCAAGCTCGCGCCTGCCTTATGATCCGATTTTGTCCGGCTTTGTGCCATTCAGGTCCTTCGCCGCTAGGTGTCAGCGGCGACTTTCATGCTGTTAATCGCATCAGGATTGCGCGGGGGTTCGCCTTTGGCAAGTTGATCGACGGCGTCCATACCATCTGTGACCTTGCCCCAGACAGTGTACTGATTGTCGAGGAAGCGCGCGTCTTCAAAGCAGATAAAGAACTGGCTATTTGCGCTATGGGGCTGGTTTGTGCGCGCCATTGAGCATGTCCCTCTGACATGTGGCTCAGCGTTAAACTCCGCTTCCAGATCAGGTTTGGATGAACCACCCATTCCGGTTCCATTCGGACAACCAGTTTGCGCCATGAACCCATCCAGCACGCGGTGGAAAATGATCCCATCATAAAAGCCTTCACGCGCCAGTTCTTTGATCCGGGTGACGTGTCCGGGCGCGAGGTCTGGGCGAAGTTCGATCGTGACAGTGCCTTTGGTCGTATCGAGAATGAGTGTGTTTTCAGCGTCAGCCATGTCTGTTCCTTTTTGGCGATGTCTATCTGCCTATCGAATAGGCATTCCACCATGTCAGGAAAAGGGCTTAGCTGATCTCTTTGTTTGGTATCCGCCCACTCCCCCTGTCCAACCATCCGCACAGGGTACCATTCGAGTGGTTAGGTAGAGGGAGTGGGTGGACCTTGCTCGGAAAAAAAGCGTTAGTTGTTATTATTACCCGCGACATCATAGAAGAGCGAGAAGTCGATCGGCAGAGCATTTCGGATATATTGCTGAACGAACAGGTTCTGATCGGCTATGCGCGAGCGCGGCACATAAACAACATCAAATCGGCGTAGCGGTGTCCATTCGGCAAGGCGTGGATCGAAGATGCCGGACTTTACATCAAACACCGCGGTCTTGACGCCGCCGCCCGGCATCCGACGGATCAGGACGACTTCTTTCGGACGCGCTTCGGTTGTCAGTCCGCCGGCCATGATGATTGCTTGTAAGGGGTCAATCATTCCCGGAAGCTCGAACATGCCTGGACTACCAACCTCACCCCCAACAAAGATCTGCTGCGATGACGTGCCCGTAAGCAAGACATCGAGATCAGGGTCCTTCAATTCAGAGGCAAGAGCGGTCCTAAGCGCGATTTTTGTCGTCTCAATATTGCGGCCCATCACACTGACAGGACCCGTAAACGGCATGCGGATGCGTCCATCTGGTCCGACGGTTACTGTCCGGTTTAGCTCAGGGGCCGTATGCACGATAATTTCGAGCTCGTCGCCCGGTGCCAGCAGGTAACGGTCGTCACGTCCATCCAAATGCTGCCAGTCAACGACCGGAAAAACACGCGATTGCTGCGGTTCTGGGCTTCGACATCCAGTCAGGATTGCGGCTGCCGCAAGAAGGCACACACTCTTTAGCATTCCAGCACAGCTCCGGTCATTCGCTCGGCTGCACCGTCTGCTGATATGCTTAAGGAAGTCTCAAACTCCTTGTGGGAATTAGACATATTGAGTGTGCAGGACACGCGAATGACTGACGTGAGCGATTGGGGGCCGAGCGGGGCCATCGAAGCCGAGCCGGGATATGCTCGCGCGCGCCCGCGCCTGTCTTTCGTGGACCTCATTTTGCAGCTTTGGCGGGCGAAATGGCTGATGATCCTCGTCTTCCTGCCGATTTTCATTCTTGGTATTCTGGTCGCGCTTCAGATGCCCAAGACGTTTGAGTCAACATCACGTCTCCTTATCCGGGCTGGCGTAGAAACTTCAGCCGTCACTGTCGGTAATGATAATGCGCGCCAGGTGACCCCGGATGTTGAGCAGGTCGTTCAGGCAGAATTAGAGTTGCTCCGAAGCCCGGTTGTGGCGGAACGGACCTTGTCGCGATTTGATTTGAAACGCCTTTATCCGAAGCTTCAGGAAGGATTGGAGGAAGAATTAGCGAAATCACCTGCTGAAGATGAAGAAGCGATCCGGTTTGAATTCGCACAGCAAACGCTGGAAACATTTGAGAAAAGCTTTCGCGCGGGCGCGCCGCCCAAGAATCCCGTGATCAATGTCGCCTTCGAGCACAAAGACCCTCAAATCGCAGCCGAGGTCCTGAACGCGGCGATGGGCGCTTATTTGGGATACCGCTCAGAACTGTTCAGCTCGCGTCCGGTTGATCAATTGACGGCCCAACGTCGGCGCTTCGAAGTTGATCTGGTTGAGGCGGACGATGCCATTCGTGAGTTTCTGCGCCGAAATCGAATGG
>JBCBCO010000113.1:0-7077 GCA_038630445.1 Pseudomonadota bacterium
TGAGAGTTGATCGCGTGCGGCCTGTAGTTTGGCCTGCGTGGTTTCCAAGTCTGCGAGTTTGACGCGCTGCTCGGCAACCACTTCGGCTGGTGCTTTGGCGACAAACGCCTCATTATTCAGACGCCCTGACAGGCCGCCTATCTCTTTCTTGAGCTTATCGAGCGCTTTGCCAAGGCGCTCAACTTCCGCGGAGACGTCGAGGAATTCAGCGACTTCGAGGACGAGTGTGGCTTCATCGACGACGCTTTTGACAGAACCACTTGGAGCCATGTCCGCAACACTCAAGCCTTCAAGGCGCGCGAGATGGCAGATGACATCGCGATGGGCGGTAACGCGGCGCTTGGTTTCATCGCTTGCATCGATGAGAGAGGCGGGGACTTTCGCGCCTGCGGGCACATTGACATCGGCGCGAACAGAACGGATTTCAGAGACCACGTTCAGGACCCACTGCATCTCAGCGCGTGCAGCCTCATCGGTGAAGCCGCCATTCAGGCCAACCCAATCCTGTTGTATAACGAAGTCAGCGCGCTCATTTGTTTGTTCCCACAGAACCTCTGTGATGAAGGGGCAGAACGGGTGCAGCAGGGCGTAAATCCGCTCCAGCGTCCAGCCGAGTGTTAGGCGTGTTTCAGTTTTTGCGGCCTCGTCTTCGCCATTCAAGATCGGCTTGGAGAGTTCGACAAACCAGTCACAGAAAATGTCCCAGATGTAGCGATAGACGGCACCAGCAGCGTCATTGAAGCGGTAGTCTTCGATGGCTTCGGTGACGGCGGCCGCGCAGGTGTAAAGCTCATCCACAATCCAGCGATTGATAGGGGATTGTAGCGTGACCGGATCGAGCGTCTGCCCGAAGGTGGCTTCATTCATCTGCGCGAAACGGGTGGCATTCCAGAGTTTCGTGCCGAAATTGCGATAGCCCGCGATGCGATCGACTGAGAGATTGATGTCGCGGCCCTTGGTCGCCATCGCGGCGAGCGTGAAGCGCAGAGCGTCAGCGCCGAAGGGCTCAAAGCCTTTGGGGTATTTCTTGCGCGTTTCTTTTTCGACCTTGGGGGCCTTTTCCGGTTGGCGTAGGCCTGTGGTGCGTTTGATAACCAAGGTGTCAGCGTCGATGCCGTCAATCAGGTCGACGGGATCGATGACGTTGCCCTCTGATTTAGACATTTTCTTACCGTTCTCGTCACGAACGATGGCGTGGATATAGACGTCCTTGAACGGGACTTCGCCTTTCATAAAGTGCAGGCCCATCATCATCATGCGCGCGACCCAGAAGAAGATGATGTCAAACGCGGTGACGAGGACGGCACCGGGATAGAAGCGCCAAAGGTCGACTGTGTTTTCGGGCCAGCCTTGCGTACTGAACGGCCAGAGCGCCGAGGAGAACCACGTATCGAGCACGTCTTCGTCACGCGACAGCGAGATGTTGAGGAGGCTGTGTTCCTCGTTCAGCGTACAGGCCGCTTGATCGGATTCCTGTTTATCAACGAGGAAGCTGAAGCCCCAAATGCTGACCCGTTCGCGATAATATTCGTCGGCTTGCGCTTTGGCCTCTTCCCATGTCTCGGCGCAGAAGGCCTGCATCGGTGGTTGGCCTTGCATGTTCAGGATCGACATGAACTCATCAAATCGGTTCTGGCCTTCGGGAATGGCAGGCCCGTACCAGACGGGAATGCGATGGCCCCACCAGAGTTGGCGGGAAACGCACCATGGCTGAATGTCCTTCATCCAATTGTCGAACGTCTTCTTCCAATTCTCCGGGACGAATTTTGTGCGTCCGCTCTCGATCGCTTCAATTGCAGGCTGGGCGAGTGTTTTTGCATCGACATACCATTGGTCCGTCAGCCATGGCTCAATGACGACACCGGAACGGTCGCCGAAAGGTTGTTCAATCTTTTTTGCCTCTATCTCTTGCAGCAGACCGAGGTCGTCGAACGCAGCAACAATTGTTTTGCGCGCTTCGAAGCGGTCGAGACCGATATAATCCTCCGGGATCCCGGCTTCCTCTGCCTCGTCCCCACCAACGATGGCCGCCTTTGAGGTCAGGATATTCATGCGGCAATCGAGGTTCTGGCGTTTGCCAACCTCGAAGTCGTTGAAGTCGTGCGCTGGTGTGATCTTCACCGCGCCTGAGCCTTTTTCAGGATCGGCATGGTCGTCCGCAACGATTGGTATGCGACGTCCGACGATGGGCAGGTCCACGAACTTTCCGACGAGGCCCGCATAGCGTTCATCATTTGGGTTCACAGCAACGCCGGTATCGCCCAGCATGGTTTCCGGACGCGTCGTTGCGACGACGAGATAGTTTCGCGTTTCGGTGCCCGCGGGCTCGCCCTCTTCATCGAAGATCGGATGCTCATAAGTGACACCATCGGCGAGCGGATAGCGCAGGTGCCAGAAATGCCCGTCGACTTCTTTCTGCTCGACTTCGAGGTCAGAAATCGCGGTTTCAAAGTGCGGGTCCCAGTTCACCAGCCGTTTGTCGCGATAGATCAAGCCTTGATTGAAGAGCTCAACGAAAACCTTGGTGACCGCCTCGGACATGTCTTCGTCGAGCGTGAATTTTGTATTGTCAAAATCACAGCTCGCACCAAGGCGTTTGAGCTGGTTCAGGATCGTCCCACCGGACTCTTCTTTCCATTCCCAGACCTTATCGATGAAGGCAGCACGTCCGAGGGAGCGGCGGTCGGTATTGCCTTCAGCGGCCAGTTTGCGCTCGACCACCATCTGGGTTGCGATGCCCGCATGGTCCATGCCCGGCTGCCAGCGGACATTCTTGCCGCGCATCCGCTCAAACCTGCAGAGAATGTCCTGAATCGTATTGTTCAGGGCGTGGCCCATGTGCAGGCTGCCCGTCACGTTTGGTGGCGGGATCATGATCGCATACGGCTCACCCAAACCGGATGGCTTAAAGCATCCAGCATCTTCCCAGCGCTTAAAAGTGCGCTGTTCGTGATCTTTGGGGTCAAAGCGTTGGTCGATCATTGATTCGGGCATCATTTCGGTCCGGTTGGTCGGGATAAAGAAAAGGCGCGCCATCTCTGGCGCGCCCCGTCTCTTAACAGTTTCAGATTTCGGGTCTAGCGGTCTTGACGGCTGATCCACCCGCTCCCCCTGCCCAACCACCCCATTGGTATCCTTTATGGATGGTTGGGCAGGGAGAGCGGGTGGACTTTAGCTTAAAATTCTAGCCAGCTCTGCTTGCAATGCGTTTCACTTCAGCTTCGACATGCTTGTCGACGATGCCTGCTAGGTTTTCGTCGAGCCATTCTTTCAGCATGGGACGCAGCATTTCGCGGACAAGTCCTTCGATTGTATTATTGCCGCCTGCTTCCTCGCCAAATTCGACTTTGGAGAGCAGTTTGCTAAGGGATCCGGCAGCCGCGGCTGCTGTCTTGTCATCTGTCAGGGTCGACGCCGCCATCGGTGCGACCTCCTCTTCGATTACGGGTTCTGGTTCAGGGGTTGGCTCAGCCACAAAGACTGGCTCGGGGATGTCTTCAACCTCTGGCTCCGGCTCAGGCGTAAAGGCCGTGAGCTCTTCCATCTCGGGCTCCGGCTCAGGGTTTGATGCTTCAAAGGCAGGAGCCTCCACTATACCATCGTCTAGCGGTTCATCGATTTCAAAGCTGCTAAGATCATCAAGCGGTGGTAATTCTTCAAACGGGTCCTCGGCGACTTCAAAATCAGCGGGTTCCGTATCAAACACATCCTCATTGAACGTTGCGTCCGGCTCAGCTGTCAGGGCTTCCAGCACCCCGGCTTCGTCTTCCGGAAGAGCGGTTTCGAACGTGTCATCATCGTCGAAGGCGAGATCATCGAAGTCGCCGGAATCATCGTCACGAACTTCGAAAGCGGCTGTTTCGCTTACAGGTTCTGTTGTTGAGGTATCCTCGGGTGGCCCATCATCGGAAATGATTTTGCGAATAGAGGACAGAATTTCCTCCATTGTCGGTTCTTGTTGGGCCTTCTCCGCCATGGCGTTAACCTCGTAATGCGCTTTAATTTATCAAGTATTCGCTATTCTACGTCGGTTAACAACCAATTACGGCGAACAAAGTCACCATAATTGTCTGGATCATAAGCTTCGACATCGAGATTAAGTCGCTCGAATTGTAATGCGCCCATCACACGCAAGAGCTGGTGGGCGGCGACATAGGCATCTCTCTGGGCGCTGACGAGGCTCAGGCGCGCCTCCAGAAGCTGCTGTTCCTGATCCAGTAAATCGAGGGTCGTGCGCACGCCCGCACGCAATTCTTCACGCGCGCCATCGAACGCGATTTCGGCCGCTTCGACCTGACGCTCTGAGGCTTCAATGGCTTTGAGAGCGGCTTGGTGAGCGAAGAAAGCTTGCGCGACCTGCGCTCTGATCTGGCGCTCTACGTTTTCAGTTTGGAAGCGGGCAGCGTCGCGTTCCAGCTTGGCTGAGCGGACCTGCGAGCGGATCAGACCACCCTCAAACAGCGGCACACTTGCCTGCGCGACAGCGGAGACGCTCGTATCCCTGAAATCGTTCACATAGGTTTCAAAAAGGCCGGCGGTTGCGACGACGGAAAGACTTGGCTTAAGCGCGCCGTATGCGGACTTAACACCTTCATTTGCAATCTGCTCATTCAATCTTGAGGCCTGCAGGTCAGGGCTGTCTGAGAAAGCTGCTGCAATCGCCTCCTCAACGCTTTGAGGCAAGGCCGGGACAGGCGGGACGGGGGTTAAATCATCTGCAGGACCCCCGACAAGGAACGTGTAGAACGACTCGCTGCTCTCCAAAGCGGCTTCTGCGGACGCTAAAGCCGCTTTTGCGCCTTCCAGCCGGGCTTGGGATTGCGCGACATCGGTACGGGTCACGACACCGACATCAAAGCGGTCTTGTGAAGCGGTTAGCTGTCTTTCCAATAGCTCGACGCTGTTCTGGCGGATGGTGATTGTTTCGCGGTCGCGGAGCACATCGACATAGGCTGTGACCACTTGAAGGATCAGGTCTTGGCCTGTCCCTTCGAGTTGGGCATTTGCGGCACCAATCCCCGCTTTCGCTTGGCGGATGCCTGACTTGATCCGCCCACCGGCGTAGACCGGCTGGGTTGCCTGCAGCTGCGCCGTCGCGATGGGGCGATCCCCGATATCGAGCGCAAAGGTCCGCGTTGTGTCGATGCTTTCATAACCGTAGGAGCCGGAGGCGGTGACTTGCGGACGCCATGCTGCCCGGGCCTGAGACAGCTGCTCCTGAGCCTGCGCGGTCTGTTTGCGCTGTGCAGCAAGTTGCGGGTTTTGTGAGTAGGCTGTCTGGATCGCCTCTTTCAAAGTATCCGCTTGAGCGCCACTCACGCCAAGAACACCGCTCAAAGCCATCACCGACAATGCATATTTAACGGTCCGCATTCTACATTCTCCAAACTGTTATCATCAGCTACATAGGGCGTGAAAAGAAAAAGTGAACACTGTTCACTTTTTAAATCATGTTTCTAAACAGCGCCGTTCAGTCGAGATCGGACCTCTCAAAGATTATGCCAAAATAAAAGCCCCGGTCATTGCAACCGGGGCTTTCTGTTTCGGTTTGTCCGTGAGGGTCTATTCGACAAGCGCGCGTATGCGGACCTGCCCGGTATCGCCTGCAGCAAGCGCGGCGTCACTTAGGACGACAGAGCATGTGCCCGACGTCCCATCACAGCTTGTATCAGAAGCAGGTTCTGCCAAGCTTGGACCTGTTCCAGTGACACCTGGATCGTCGATAAAGTCACCGGTAAATTCAGCGTCCACAAAGGTCACATTATCCGGCAGGATGTCTTGAATGTTCAGGTTGGACGCTGTTGCCGTTGTTCCTGTATTCGACACTTCAATGATGTATTCAATACACGCACCCGGGATCGACTTGGCGTTTGCGACAACCGTTGCAGAGTCGCAGTCGGCGGCAGGGTCAGCGGGGGCCGTACCGAGCGCGTCAATCAATTCCGAGATGACTGTGACAGACTTGGTCGCTTCGAGATCAGGGCTAGCGACGACGATCACAGCTTCTGCGGCATGCAAGCCGTCAGAATTAGCGGCGTCTTCAACAGACGCGACACCCACATCGTCAGCCAGAACGTTCTGAGCATCACCGACAAGCACATTGGCACCCGTCGAATTCGCTGTAACGTCACCAGCACCACTGATCGTATCATTCAGCCATGCAGTAGGATTACGTGCCTCTGCGATCAGGATGACATTGTCAGTTTCAGCATCATCCGCGCTTGTTTGATCGTCCGGCGAACCGGATGTCTCGGTCGAGCTTGGAATTGTCGCGATGACCTCAACCAGCATACGCACGCCCTTGGGCACATCTACTGTGATATCAGCAGAGCCCGCTGCTGTGCTGATCGGTGTAGACGTAATGACGGTTGCAGACCCTTCATCACTGAAGTCATTATCGTCATCAGAGTCCAGCGTGTACTGAATAACGTAGCTGGACGCATCAAACGTGTCCGTCCCGTTATCGAGATCGGCAAGCGAGAAACTGTAGGCTTGCGTATCATTGCCTTCATTTAGCAGCTCAAACGTCAGCGTCGTCGTTGACGACGGTGCCGTATTGTTCAGTGGCGTATTGGTGGCCGTCAAGGAGTGGTCGACTTTACGGTCAACTGTGAACTGCGTTGGCGTCCCTTGAATGACGGCGTCAGGGATCACCGTCGCTGTATCGTTCGTGATCGGGTCCTGAGCCGTTGTGCCGACATCATAGTTCAAAACAAATGTGTTCGAGACTTCCTGACCAGCTTCTGTCAGTGTGTTTGCCGCCAGTGCCGTTCCAGCCAGGCTAAGGCCTGCACATGCAGCAATTGCGTACCGCGCAGCCATGTATCTGATATTTTTCATTGTCCGCTCTCTTTATTCTACAGCACTTACTGCAGGACACCCCGGAAGCTGACCTGACCGGTTTCACCGCTCTCGATCGCTTCTGTGAACGTCCATTTGATGTGCGTTATATCTTCAGATGTTGCGACACGGTCTTCGCCGTCGCTTTGTACGCGTAGACTGCCCCGATCGACGAAGGACTCTCCGTTGTCGACAGAGAAAGCAACGCTCGCAAGCTCCGTTACCGCGGACCCTTCG
>JBCBCO010000114.1:0-7077 GCA_038630445.1 Pseudomonadota bacterium
CAACTGGCGAACAGTCCATGCTGGTCGATTCCAAATTACTGGAACCGGAAGAGGTTGAACTTTCCGAAGAAGAAAAAGCACTGCGCGAGCGCAAAAGGATTGCGGGGCGTAAGGGTATTGTCAGCTACGATTGGGGCACGGCGGATACGATCCTGGTGCCGCTGGGCGGGGATTTGCATCTTGTGACGTTACCGCAGTCAGACGGAGCCTCTTACACAATCGAAATTGATGATGAAGAGGCCCGTCAGCAGGATCTATCTCTGGCGGACATTCAGACCCAAATTGATCAAGCGTCCAAAGGCTTCGGCGCGGTAAGGCCAGCCGCTGAAGATATGGAAAATCTCGTCCTCGCCGTGAAAGACGACGGTGTTGTGCGCCTTTCCGATGTCGCGACAATCAAACCCGCGTTGCGCGAGCCGAAAGCGCGCCAACTCACCGCGACAGACGCGTTCGAATACGACGCCAAGGTCAGCCCCGGCGGGCGCTATGTCAGCTTTGTGCGCGATGGCGCGGTGTATGCGATTGATCTCCAAACCAATAAGGAAACCCGCCTCACCCCGCTCGCTGAGCCGGACAAGGCCATCTCTTACGGCGTCGCCGAATTCGTCGCGCAGGAAGAGATGAGCCGCTACACAGGCTATTGGTGGAGCCCGGACGACCGCTACCTCGCTTATACCCGCGTCAATGAAAGCACCGTCGACATCATCCCCCGCTTCGACATCGCCGCCGAGGAAGTCACCGTGATTGAGCAGCGCTATCCGCGCGCCGGGCGCCCGAATGCGATTGTGGATCTGTTCGTGCGGGACATGCAGACGGATGACGTGATTGAGGTGGACTGGCGCCGCGACGACTGGGGACCAGCGACGGATCAGTACTTGGCGCGGGTGAATTGGCACGAAAGTCGGCTTTCGGTTCAGCGCGTAAATCGCGATCAGACGGAAATTAGTGAGGACTATGGCAACCCGCCTCGCTTCAATGTTTCAATCCCACCTGTACCGGGGAAACCGTCTTTCATCGAACTGCAAGATCGCTGGGTGAACTTATCGAATGATTCCAAGTCCTATGGAGTTTTTGGTTGGCTCACCACTTCCGAAGTAAGCGGTTTTAGGCATATTAAGCGTGTGGAAAGTCAGGAATTTCGCAACGGAAAAAGCACTCCGCCGCTCACATCGGGGAGTTGGACGGTAGATGCTATCGCTGGATCAAACCACGCCGATGCAGTATTGTTTTTCACCGGTTATAGAGACACCCCTCTCGAACGCCACCTTTACTCAGTGAGTTCCCCTCACCCAGACGTTCGCTATATGAACCAAGATGACGACGGCAAATATGAAATGTCGCGGGCGCAAGACCCGACCCGCCTCACCGAACTCGGCAAAAGCTGGTCCATAACGATGTCACCAGACGGCGAGACCTTTATCGGGCGCAGTTCTAGCCCAACCCAGCCGCCGCAAACAGGGCTCTACCGTGTTCCGAACCCCCTGACCGATGAAGAGCTTGCAGCTATGGGTGCAAAACGCCTGCCGGATAGCGACTGTATTGATCTGACGCCCATGTCGAAACAAGTCACCCGTGAGTGCCCGGACGGTATGAACCTCATCGCCTGGGTTGAAGAAAACGCGCTCGACGAGACCCACCCCTATCACCCCTACCTCGCCGACCACACGACGCCAGAATACGGCACGCTGACGGCTGAGGATGGCCAGACGCTCTACTATTCCATCCAAACGCCGCCGGACTTTGACCCGAGCCAAAAATACCCCGTGCTCGTGAACGTCTATGGCGGGCCGGGTGTGCAGACCGTGGATCGCGACTGGGAGCGCTGGGACGACCAATTCTACACAAGACAAGGCTATATCGTGTTTCGCCTCGACAATCGCGGCAGCGCCAATCGCGGCAAAAAGTTCGAAGACGTGATCTATCGCCAGACCGGCGGGCCGGAAGTGCGCGATCAGTTGCTCGGCGTGGAATGGCTGAAAAGCCAGCCCTTCGTCGATGCCGACAAGATTGCCATTCAGGGCTGGTCCTATGGCGGCTACATGACGCTGATGACCATCCTGCAAGCGCCCGAGGGCACATTCAAAGCGGCCGTCTCGGGTGCGCCGGTGACCGATTGGACGTTCTACGATACGTTCTACACCGAACGCTATATGGACACGCCGCAGGATAATCCGGACGGCTATGAGAAGTCCTCCGTCTTTTATCATCTCGACCGGCTGGAAACAGAAATGCCAGAGCTGCTCCTGATCCATGGCATGGCCGACGATAATGTCACGTTCGATAATACCACGCGCCTCATGGCGGAGCTGCAGGAGCGCGGCATTGTATTCGACCTGATGACCTATCCAGGGCAGCGCCATGGCATTCGCGGTGAAAAACTTCGCACGCACCTGATGCGTACGCGCATGGCGTTCCTAGATAGGCATCTGAAAGACTAAGCGTGTGATAAAACCCTGGACCGTTCTCAGCACCAGAGAAGTGATCCGTGATCGCTTCATCACGCATACCATTGACACATGCGAGCGCGCAGATGGCACGCGCATTCCCACCTATCACGTGCTGGACCTACCGATCTGGACGGTCACGGTTCCACTCACAGCAGACGGCAGTGTTATCCTCGTGCGTGAGTATCGCCATCCCGGAAAGGTCGTCATGACAGGCCTGCCCGGAGGCGGCGGCGAGCCCGGCGAAACCGACCCAAAGATCATCGCCGAACGCGAGCTGACTGAGGAAACGGGCTTCGTTCCCAAATCATTCCATGCGCTCGGCACGTGTTATCCAAACCCCGCCATCCAGACCAATCAGCTGCATATCTTCCTCGCGCTCGGCTGCGAGAAACGAACAGGTCAAACCCTTGATCCCGCGGAAGAGATCGAGATTGTTCAAATGCCGCTCTCAGACTTCGAGGCCTATGAAGACTTCGACATTCAGCACTGCCATCACGCCGCGGCGCTGTTTTACCTATCGCGCTTTTTTGCGAAGCATCCCGACTTAAAGCCCGTTTGAAGATGCGGTGGGCTGATAAAATAAATGGAAGCGTCGGAACTCTTCTATCGCATGCCTTATTCGGTCTCGGAGCGTTTGCTCTCGTGTATGGGTTTGTCGTTGACGGTTGGATCATAAAGATTGTGCTTATCGGCTCTGGCGCGATCATGATCGCTCTAGGCGCAGGCCTGTTGGAAGCTTTCTTCCCAAATCTCTTCAAAACCAGCGGTGAGTTGGATGAAGAATTCAATTCAAAGCGAAGATTCGGGAAGAAAAGACCCAAGAATAAACCACGGGATTAAATCTCACCCTTCGACTCCGCTGAACATGAGGTCTAAGGTGAAATCAAAAGATCAAATTCCGGAGGACATAAGATGCAAGCCGACCTAACCAATCGACCACCCCACTATGGCGACTTTCAGAACGAGATTTACTTTGGCGGCCTGCAGGGCGTGATCCCGAAATATCCGGTCGACTTCAAAACGCTGGTCCAGCGAGCCACCGAGAGCATGCCGCCGCATGTCTTGAGCTATGTTCAAGGTGGCTGCGGGGATGAGTTAACTCAAGACCGCAACGCCACAGCCTTTGCTCATTGGGGCATGGTTCCACGCATGATGGTGGATAGTCGCGTGCGCGACCTCTCAATTGAACTGTTCGGCGATAAACTTCCCAGTCCGGCTTTCATGGCCCCGATTGGTGTGAACGGTATCGTGACGCAAGACGAGCATGGCGACATTGCCGCTGCCAAGGCATCTGCGATCACGGGTGTCCCCTTCATGGCTTCCACCCTCGCCAATGATCCACTCGAAGAGGTGATCAAGCATTGCGGCGACACACCCGCCTATTTCCAGCTCTACACGCCGCGCCATAAAGAGCTGGCCGAGAGCTTGATTTCGCGTGCTGAAAATGCGGGATACAAAGCGCTCGTGGTGACGCTCGATACGTGGGTCACAGGCTGGCGTCCACGCGATTTAGCAACCTCAAACTTCCCGCAACTGCGCGGCCATGTTCTACAAAACTATTTCACCGATCCGGTCTTCCGTAGCCTGCTTGAGAAGCCCCCGGAAGAAGATCTACCGACCGCGATCCGCACATGGGCACCAATCTTCGCGGAGACGATGACGTGGGATCATCTCTCATGGCTTCGAGAAAGCACCAAGATGCCCATCGTTCTGAAAGGTATCTGTCATGAAGACGATGCGCGCCGTGCGCATGATATGGGCGTGGATGCAATCTACTGCTCCAATCATGGAGGACGACAGGCGAATGGCGGTATCGGCGCGATTGATATGCTGCCCGGCGTTGTCAAAGGCGCTGGCGACACGCCGGTCCTGTTCGATTCCGGTATCCGTAGCGGCAGTGACATGGTCAAGGCCATAGCCCTTGGCGCAACTGCGGTTGGGGTCGGCAGGCCCTACGCGTACGGCCTTGCGCTTGGGGGTGCGGAGGGGGCAGCTCATGTCCTCAGGTGCATGCTGGCTGAGGCTGACTTGATGATGGCCGTGAATGGCTATCCAACGCTAGATCATGTCCGCGCCGAGGGCGCTCAGCGAGTGGAGGGATAGATGTCAGCAATCCAACCAACGCCAGACCAGATTCAGGCCTTCCTGAAAGCAGACATGTCTGAACCCGTCTGCATGGTCAATCTTCTGAAATTCAAGGATAAAGCGACCTATGCAGAGGACGCACCGGAATATGGTAAGGGCCTCAGCGGTCAGGAAGCCTATCAACTCTATGGCATCGGCGTTTTCAAAGTGCTGACCACGATCGGCGCGAAACCGATTTATAGCGCACCCGCCAACCGCTTTATGATCGGTGAAGGCGACTGGGACGCGGTCGCTCTTGCTTGGTACCCGTCGCGCAAAGTCTTTCTGGAGATGCCTCAGCGTGATGATTATCAGGCGATCCACTATCACCGTGAAGCGGGCCTAGCGCATCAGGATCTCATCGAAACCACACCCGGAGTGCTATAATGCCTGCCTTTCAACCAACAGCGGCGCAGTTCCGCGCATTCCGAGACGATGAGCACGGCGGGACAGTATCCCAAGTCAACCTCCTTAAATTCCGCGTTAAAGCGGAGTACAAACGCGGTGATCCGGAATACGGTGAAGACTGTGATGGTCAGACAGCTTATATCCGCTATTCCGAGGCTTTCACAGAAATTGCGGCCGAAGTCGGCGGAACGACGACGCTACTGGCCACGGTTGAGCGCTACTTTATCGGAGGCGGAGATTGGGATGGCGTTCTGGTAAACACGTTCCCAAACCGTGCCGCCTTCATCGCGACGCTCAATCACGAAAAATACAAATCAATCTCCCGTCATCGCGATGCCGGTCTTCTTGCTCAGGACTTGCTGGTGACCCGTCCACTCTGGTTGAATGGAAACGCAGTTTAATTTCTTCGAGGCCTTGCGAGCCTGGTTTTCCTCCGACAGTAATACTGCGAAACGTTAAAGGACGTATGCTGTGAAAATTGCTCTTGCTTCTGTCGCCCTTGCCGCCCTGCCTGCTTTGGCAATTGCACAGGACGCGGCTTTGGAAGCGCCTGCAGAGATTATGAAAACACGCTCTTCAGTGATTGATCTTATCGACATAGATACGAAACCGGAACGCGTTGTTGAGCTTGTTCAGGAAGCAGGATACCGGGCAAAACTGCACCGCATGGATGACGGACAAATTTACATCGACTCATCAGCGAGTGGGATGGAATTTCAAATTTATTTTGACGGCTGCGAGGATGACTATACCGAATGTGAACTTCTAGTTTTCTCCGCAGGCTTTGATTTCGACCAACCACAGGATGAAATGCTCGCATCTGTATGGAATCAAACCAAATTCACGAAAGCTTATCTTGATGATGAAGGTGATCCCTTCCTGGAATTCTCAGTAAACATCTTACACGGAGTCACGACCGCAAACTTCACCGACACATTGGTCTGGTACGCTTCCGAATTGGGAGAATTTATTGACCATGTTGGCTGGAACGAAGAAAGCGACAGTGATGCCGCGCGCATACGGGTCACCCCGACCTAAAAAGGGAGCAATGACATGACATATGAAATCTACGGCGCGCTGGGCTCGCCCTATTCAATGAAAGTCCGCGCTGCGATGCGCGCCAAACGCCTCGTGCATACCTGGACCGGCATGACCGTCGCAGACCGTATGAAAGTCATGCCGAATGCGAAAGTTCCCGTTGTGCCTGTGATTAAGCAGCCGGACGGTACATGGACCAATGACTCAACGCCCTTTCTGATCGGTCTTGAGGGCGAAGGCCAGGACCTGCTTCCGCCTGACCCAGCAACGCGCTTCGCCTGTCTCTTGTTGGAGGATATGGCCGATGAGTGGTTCATGAAAGCCATGTTCCATTATCGCTGGGCGTATGAAGACGACGCTGAATGGTGCGCTAACTGGTTGATGTATGACAGCCTACCAAATGCAGGACAGGAACAGGTGGAGGCGGCTGCGAGCGACATACGCGAACGCCAGATCTCGCGGATGGCACTTGTCGGCTGCACCCCTGAAACAGCACCACTGATTGAGGCAAGCTGGAAACGCATTTGCCGCCATCTCGAAGCCATGTCGCTCTCTGACCAGCGCTTTTTATTCGGTGATCGGATCAGTCTCGCTGATCTCGCATTTTACGGTCAGCTCAAGGTCATGTCCTATGATCCAACACCGATCGCATGGCTGCGCAAAGAGACGCCCTATCTCTATCGCTGGCTCGATATGGCAGACGATGCCAGTGGCATTGAAGGCGACTGGTCAGATAATTTGTCTGTTCCCACAAAGGTTCTCTTAGGTGAAGCTGGCAGCACGTATCTGCCTTTCCTCCAAGCAAACTTGGATGCCCTTGAGGCCGGTGAGAAAACCTTCTCGCTGACCATTGAAGACGGAACCTATACTCAGGGCACGTTTGGCTATCAGGCGAAGTGCCTGAAAGCGCTGCGCGAAGAATGGAAAAAGCTAGGCACAACGACGCGCCAACAGCTTGGTGACTTGATCGGTCCGAATAGCGCAATACTCTCCTGATCAGGAGAGTATGGAGCCGCCGATGAAACGCCTTTTGATTTTTCTCGCTGTTTTAGCGACGCTC
>JBCBCO010000115.1:0-7052 GCA_038630445.1 Pseudomonadota bacterium
CGATACCCCAACACTCGCAATAAGAGCAAAAATGACAGAAAAGTATCTCGACATTGTATATTATCTCCGATACACAATAATAAATAAGGTTTCGTTATAAACACTGACTGCAACAGGGTTAAGGCCGAAATAAGACACACGGTATCGGAGTTGAAAATGAATTTATTGTCTCGCGATGGTTGCATTTCTTCAAAAACAAGCGCTTTATACGAGTATGGAGCGCGAAAGGACACGGATGTGTCTTTACAAAGTATAGGGACTGACCCGTTTGAGCGGGATCGAATGGCGGATTGTATCGAAGCAATTGCCAGTACGAAGTCGCGCTCGGCTTTCTCCCATGTGTTTGAATATTTCGCGCCACGCCTGAAGTCTTATCTAATGCGTCTGGGAAGCGATGATGTCGGCGCTGAGGAAATCGTTCAGGAAGTCATGCTCAACGTCTGGCGCAAGGCAGAGCAGTATGACCGCAAGCAAGCGTCTGTCTCAACCTGGATCTTCCGGATCGCTCGCAACCGCCGCATTGATAGCCACCGCCGCCTGAATAAACCGGATCTCGATGCCCAAGATCCGATGCTACAGCCATCGCCGGTCGAAGAACCGGATATCACGGTCAACCGTGCGCAGATTGAGGTTGTGGTTAGAAAAGAACTTGAAACCCTCCCAGAAGATCAATTGGTCCTGCTCAAGGCCGCTTTTTACGAAGGATTATCTCACTCCCAGATTGCCAAGAAATTCGCTCTGCCGCTCGGCACCGTCAAATCCAGAATCCGCATCGCGTTCCAGCGCCTGAAAGGCCAGCTAGAACGCGACTTACACTAACTGTCTGCAATCGGAGGCTGCGTTTGCTTGACGATAACCATCATAAGTCAATATCGCTAAAAGAAGAAAAAAATACCGCAGCGACTGAGACTATGCGTAAAGCAAATATAAATGATTTCGGCGAGGTCTATAGTGCCTACGCCGCAGGCTGCTTAGACCCGGCCTTCGCGCTGCTTGTCGAAACACAAGCGGCCATCAAACCCGAGGTCAGCCGCGCTGTGGCGCGTGCAGAAACCATCGCTGGCATCATGTTCGAGAATGAGGGCTGCGAAGCGCTTTCCGATGATGCGCTCAATGAGGCCCTTGCCATCATTGATGCCCACGAAGCCCGCCCGCAGTTGCAGGAAAGAGCTGCATCACAAGCTTGCGCGGCACTTCAAGAACTTCTCGCGCTCCCCGATCCCCTTCGCGATCATGCGATTGATGCAGCGGGAAGCAAGGGCTGGAAAAACCTGAAGTCCGGTATCCGCAGACTTGAACTCGACATTGGTAGCGACGCTGAGGTCGAGCTTTACCGCATCGAACCCGGCGCCACAGTGCCCGCTCATAAGCATAAAGGCGATGAGTTCACCCTCGTTGTATCAGGCGCTTTCTCGGATGCTGACGGGCGCTACGGTCCCGGCGATCTCTGCGTCAAAGGCGAAAATGACCTGCACCAGCCGACAGGTGAGGATGAGGGGATCTGTTTCGCCCTCGCCGTACACGAAGGCGGCTTGCGCTTCACCGGCGTGCTCGGCGTTGTCCAGCGCTTGATGGGCCAATAAGTGCACAACATCTAATTTGAACCCGTTGTCGTAAACAGCCTAAACACCAAAGGCTGGCTTATGATCACCGTCCACCATCTGGAAAATTCCCGCTCACAACGTGTTCTTTGGTTACTCGAAGAATTAGAGCGGCCCTATGAGGTCAAGCGCTATGAGCGCGATCCCAAAACAAATCTCGGTCCCCCGGAACTCTATGCGGTCCACCCTCTCGGCAAGTCTCCTGTGATCACCGATGGTGACATCACGGTCGCTGAAACCGGTGCGATCTTTGAGTATCTGGTCAACACTTACGACAAAGACTTCAAACTCCGCCCGACGCCTGAAGACCCGAAGTCCCGCGATTACACCTATTGGCTTCACTATGCCGAAGGCTCCGCGATGACCTATCTACTGCTGAAGCTCGTCTTCAGCCGTATGCCTGAAAGCGCTCCCATGCTCGTAAAGCCCGTTGTGAAGGGCATTTCGTCTCGCGCCGAGAGCAGCTTTATTGATCCCCGTATCATTGAACACGCCACATGGTGGAACCGCGCGCTGGACAAGACAGGCCACTTCGTTGGCGATGATCTCAGCGCTGCGGACATCATGATGAGCTTTCCTTTAGAGGCCGCTGCCACCCGGTCCGACTTTTCAAACCTGCCCAATGTCAAAGCCTTTATCGCCAATATGCAGGCCCGTGAAAAATACAAGATCGCTCTCGAGAGAGGCGGCCCTTATGCTTACGCTTGAGGTTAAACCCTAACATCTGAAACGGAGCGAAACAGATGAAACGACTAAGCGCAGCCTTCGCCTTGCTGACCATGACAGCCTGCCAAACGGTTCAGGATCCCGCGCTAAACGTGACATCTGCTCCAATCTTGCAGGGCGACCCCGTTGAGATCACGCTGACAAATCTGGAACCCGGTTTATCCGTCACACTCACGCTCGAAGAGATCAAACTCCGCCGCGGCGCGCCCGCTTTCTATACCAGCACCGCAACCTTCACGGTTCCTGAGGACGGCACGCTCAACACTGCGACCAGCGCGCCTGTTTCCGGCAGCTATGAAGGCGTCGATCAAGCCGGCCTGTTTTGGTCGCGCCGCCGGCCCGATGACCAGCAGCCCACAGAAGACACCCCTCTCGATCCACTCACCCTCACAGTCGATCTCGCAAGCGACGGCACGCCAGACTTCATCCAGGACATTGATCTGATCACTAGCCTTCCTGAGGTCGAGCCAAAGCCCCTCGGCGAAGACTTTCCCGGCGCGATTTACGCGACACCGCCAGCCGGTGAAGGCTCATGGCCCGTGCTCTTCATATTCGGCGGATCAGAAGGCCACGATACCACCGCGAAGCGCATGACCCCGATCTTCGCCTCGCGCGGCTATTTCGCGGTCGGTGTGCCTTATCATTCGCCAGCATGGGGCGATCAGCCTCAACGCGTGCCCGGTCTTCCGAAAGCTTTCGCCAATATCGATGTCGCCTATCTCGAAACCGTTATGCAGGCGGTCGCGGAGATGCCCGGCGCAGACATGGAGCGTGTCGGCCTCTGGGGTGTCTCAAAGGGCGCTGAATACGTCCTGATCGCGGGCGAGCGCATTGAAGGCATAGACGCCATCGCCGCCATCGTTCCGACAGACGTTGTCTGGGAAGGCTGGGGCGCGGGTGAGACGGTGTCCTCTTTCGCTTGGCGTGGTGAACCGCTCCCTTTTGTGCCGTATGAAGGCATGGCTGAGGAATTTCAAAAGGAAACGCCTCAACTCGTCATCCCGCATGAAGCAGGTCGTAAAGCCAATCCGGACCGCGTCGAGCCCGCCCGCATCCGCGTTGAAACCATTGACGAACCGGTCTTCCTCGTCGGCGGTGACGCCGATACAGTTTGGGCCTCCGGTCCTATGGCGCGCAAAGTCAAAGCCACCCGCGACGCTGCCGGTCTCGAAACCGAAATCTACACGTCAGAATCCGCAGGTCATTATCTCTCCGGCGACGGATACGCGCCCGCGTTCGAACCAGAAGCCAAAGTTAAAACCGTGGCGTGGCCGGCCATGCTGGCCTTCTTCGAGACGCATCTAGCGTCCGATTAAGTCTGTTTAATTATTAACTTTCTGCCACGTGCTTTCAGTGCTGTTATAACAGTGCAACCCAATAGGAGTCCTCCCCAGATGAAATCCCGTCTACTGTCTTGCGCTGCTGCCCTTTGCCTAATCGCAACGCCGATTGCGATCGCTCAACCCGACATGGGCCCAATGTTCGACGATCACTCAGAAGCCGGATCAGAGACAGAGCGCGAGCCGGTCGAGTGGGATTTGACCAAACTCTATCCCGATGTCGAAGCCTGGGATGCTGCACGCTTGGGGCTGCTGGATCAGCTCGAACCGATCAAAGCCATGGGCGATGATTTCGAACCGAGCGCTGAAAACCTCGCTGACCTCTACGAAAAGACCTCTGCCATCGCGAAAGAGGGCCTGCGCGTCTCGACCTATGCTTTCCTTGGCTCCGATACTGACCTGCGCGACAGTGAAAAGCTCGCACGCCGCGGACAGGCTCAGGCGATGTTTGCCACCTATGGCGAAGCGACCGCATGGATAAGCCCGATGATCCAAGCCGTCGGTGAGACTGAGATCGAAGCCTGGATCACCTCAGAACCACGCCTCTCTCAGCACGCCTTCGGCCTACGTGAAACCCTGCGCATGACGCCGCACACGCTCTCCCCGGAAGGCGAACAGCTGATGGCCGCCTCCAGCGTCGCGCTTAGCAGCGCACAGCAAATCTACTCCCAGCTTAAAAATTCAGACATTCCGTGGCCGACCGTCACGCTCAGCACGGGCGAGGAGATCCGCCTCGACGCCGCCGGCTATGTCAAAGGGCGCGCCGCTGAAAACCGCGAAGATCGGATGAAAGTCTTCGAAGCCTTCTTTGAAACCTACCAACAATTCGAAAGCTCGCTTGGCGCCGCCCTCTCCGGCCATGTTCAGGGCCAAGTCTTCCGCGCCTCACAGCGCAATTACGACTCCGCACTCGAAGCCGCCCTCGCAGACGATAATATCCCGCGCGAGGTCTACGATACGCTGCTGGCGGAAGTGAATGCGGCCCTGCCAACGCTGCACCGTTATTTCAAACTCCGCGCGCGGATTATGGGTGTCGAAGAGTTCGGCTTCCACGACATTTACCCCGATCTCGTCAGCACCGATCAGGTCTTTGACCTCGAACGCTCTGCCCAGATCACAGCCGTCGCCTCAGAACCGCTCGGCGAAGACTATGTTCAGGCCCTGTGCAGCGCAATGGAAGGCGATTGGACGCACGCCTATCCAAGTCAGGGCAAGCGCAGCGGGGCTTATATGTCCGGCAGCGTCTATGACCTCGGGCCCTTCGTCCTGCTGAACCATCAGGACACCTATAATAGCGCGTCGACCTTCGTGCACGAGTTCGGCCACGCCATGCACACGATCCTAGCGAACGACGCACAGCCGTTTGAGACCGCGCGCTATTCCATCTTCATCGCTGAAACAGCCGCGATCACAAAGGAAATCCTTGCGCAGGAACGCTTGCTCGATGCCGCGCAGACCGATGCGGAGCGTCTTTTCTATCTCGGCTACGCGCTCGAACAAATGCGCGGAACCTATTTCCGCCAGACCCAGTTCGCTGAGTTCGAAGCCGCCATCCATGCCGAAGTCGAAAAAGGCGAAAGCCTCACCGGCGCGCGCATGACGGAAATCTACAAGGACATTTTCAACCGCTATTACGGTGTGGAAGACGGCGTCACCGTCGTGCCTGAGTCCTACAATCTCGAATGGGCCTACATCCCGCACTTCTTCTTCGACTTCTATGTCTACCAGTATTCCACCTCGCTCGCGGCCGGCGTCTATTTCGCTGACGAAATCCGCGCTGGCGATGAAGAGGCGATCGCGGCTTACCTCGAAATGCTCGAAGCGGGCGGCTCAGCTCACCCGTATGACCTCAAGCTCAAAGCCGGTCTCGATATGGCAAGCCCCGCGCCTTACCAAGCCGTAGAAGCCCGCATGAACCGCATCATGGACGAAATCGAAACCATCCTCGACCGCCAAGAAAACGGCGGCAACAGCCCCATGCGCACCGTCCTACCACTCTCCAATCCATGCGGCGGAACCCGCGAGAGTTAGGGATTTTCAAGTCGCGCGAAGATTAGAGCAAGTCATGATCAAAATTTATGGAACCCGTGACTCACGAGCATTTCGATGCTTGTGGGCACTGGAAGAGGCTGGCTTGAAATACCAGCTGATAAGTGTTGATTGGAAAACAGGCGAGACGAGAACACCAGAATTTCTTGCTAAAAACCTGAATGGTCATGTCCCTGTTTTTGAGGATAATGATCTGGTTCTGGTCGAGTCTCTCGCCATCAATCTGCATATTAGCGACGTCACCCAAACATCTTTTACTCTCTCGACTTCGTTAGAGAAAACGCTGGCGACACAGTGGACCATATGGGCCATGGGCGAGCTTGAAGGCCCTCATGATGCAGCCAACCGACAAGACATAGATGTTGATGGTGCAACACGAACACATGCGTTTGGTGTTCTGGATCAATATTTGATTCACAAGTCTTATCTCATTTCTGATCGTTTTACGGTCGCTGATTTGAATGTCGCATCCGTTCTGATGCGTCCTAAATATATGCCTCATATAAACGACTACGATCATGTCGGAGAATGGTTTAAGCGAACGGCATCGCGACCCGCGCTGGCAAGAGCGCTTGGCCGCTCTTCATAAAGACGTTGTTTTCGTCTCAGCAGCACTCTAAAGCCGCTACCCACTCCATGAACGTCACCCAAACACGCCACTCAGCCTAGGTTGCATACGGCTGTGCTTTCCTGCAGCCATGATGAAAGGCATCATGAATACCCGAGTGGCCGCGCTGGCTTTGGCGGCGTCCGCCCTCTTCACCCCGGTGGCTCTTGCCGACCATGGGAAACGCTCCGGCGTGTCTGTCTCTGTCAGCACGGGCAATGGCGCGTTTATCTACCGGACGGGGTCAACAGGCCACGTCTATGACGGCCGCTATTCCCAGTCGCGCTATCACTCTGGTGATCGCTATTATGGTCGCCGCGGCTTGAACGAGTTCGGCCAGACCCGCAGCGAGGTCCGCCAACTCCGGCGCACCGCCGCTCGTGCCTGCCGCGCTGCAATCCGAGACCAGGCGAGCTATCTCGGCTTCCGCGATGTCGACTTTGACAATGGTCGAAACGCTTATCAGATCGGTCCGCGCGGTTTTGTGATCACCTTTAACGAGGTCGAGTTTGAAACCCGTCGTCGCGAGATTGAGCGCCCGGTCCGCTGCACCGTCCGGCGCGGCACACGGGTCACCCAGCTCGAAGGCATCCCGGAGCGTAGTCGTCGCTATCGCAATTCTCACTACGTCTGGTAAGCCCAGCCTAAATTAGAAAAAGACAACAAAACACCCTGCCCCGGCATGATGACCGAGGCAGGGCGCTTTTCCTTTTCTAATTTAGGCTGGGC
>JBCBCO010000116.1:0-6894 GCA_038630445.1 Pseudomonadota bacterium
CTCCACCCACGGGGCCCGTAAGGGTCTTGCGGATACAGCCTTGAATACGCAGTTTGTTTTCCCTGAATCGTTTCAGCCAACGGCAGAACGGGGTCCCCACGTTGCCCACCTTTGTATGGGCGATAATCCCAATCAAGGTCCCACCAATCATCCCCAAGTGGCTTAAACCCAAATTTGTTCGTTACGCGGTCTGCTGACTTTTTAGCATTTTCACTTGGTTCTTCGCGTTCAAAGAGATGTATATCCAGAAAGGTGTGACTGAACCTGTTTTTGAAGTCTTCTATCGTCATGCGGAGAGAATACTTGTTATCCGATCTTGTCACAACTCTCTCGATAGATGCCTGAGTCTTGAAATCGCCCTAGCTAAGACACTGAAGCAGTTCGCTGCAACGGTTACTTTTGGCGAATTGCCGTCAAAGCCCAAACGACCATTATCGGACGACTTAAACTGCTGGGCTAATCACTGCTTATGCTAGCAACCTCTCAGGATGCATGCCTTTGACATGGCCCATGAAGGGCGGGTGGATGGAATAGCCTATCAGTTCGCGCACGCGTTTTGGAAGACGCGCAGTGATCTCTTTCGGGGTGATCGCCATGTGGTTTTCAAGTTGGCGGGCCCAACCTGCGCACTATTGCAGGGTGACGATCATGCGCCGACTTATCAGACTGGTTCGCGCGCCCGCGATGCAGACGTGTGCCTGTGGGCAGCCTGAATGATCCTGCAGGCAGCATCGCTTTGATCGCATTCATCGGCGGTTCCTTGACCTAAATCCTACTCGCTTTGCACGCAGGCTTTTCGCGGCGACTTAACAAAATCTGACTTTTTGCCCGCAATCTCGCGCAAAGTGTCCACGAAATACTGATCAAGTTTGATTATGCACCGCCCATATAAAAAAGACTTGGGCGGTCTGAAATGAAGAATATACACGTGAGTGAAATCGGCGATACAGACAACGATCCTGTCATGCTTGAGCGTCAGACGCTGGAGGCGAATGAGACGCCTTTGGCCTCGTTGCTGGTTCCGATCCTCCTCATGGCGAGTCTCGTAACGGCAGCGATCCTTCTTATCGCGGATTACCATAACGGGGCCCCCGTCTTCGGCATTTGGCTTCTCATGCATTGTATGGTCGTCAGCGTGCTGTTTCTGCTTAGTCTGCGGACAAATCTACTGACCTCGGGTTTTGAAATCCGTTCATTGAATCGCGAGCTCAGACGCCCGCCTGTCATCCTCTTGGCCTTTGCCTGGGGTACGACGCCGGGCGTGCTGAGCTTCTTCCAGGCAGCGGCTCTCCACCTCGTCTTCACATCAATTCTGTGTGGTTTGACACTCTCAGCGGCTGTTCTGATGCGCATGATGCCACGTACGAGCAAGCTTCTGATGTGTCTCGTCGGCGGAGGATTTATCGCAAATACGCTGATGTTGCCTGATGCGACATCTATCATAGTGTCGACTGTAACGCTTGCCTATTTCAGTGTTATGGCGATCTGCGCGCGTTGGTATTCCACGCGTCTGGAGCGCCAGCTCCACGATGCAGAATTGATTGCTGTTCAGGCGCAGGAATTGTCTGACGTAATCCAGACGCTCGGTGACTCAACAGAGACGTATTATTGGTGCACGGATACAGAAGGCCGTTTGATCGAAACCGATAAGATTGGCTCGTTTGAAGCGAATGAGTTTTCACAACCTCCCGTCGGCGCCATTCTGCTCGATCTGTTTGTCCCCTCTTCGGATTCAGAGGCTTTGAAATCCAGATTTCTGCGACGCTCCGAGATTGTTGCGCTTGAATTGGAACGTCGGTCCAAAGGCGAGACCGAGGGGAACTGGTGGCGCCTGACAGGACGGCCTTATTTTAAAGGCGGCGTGTTTAAAGGCTATCGCGGGGCGGCGACGAACATCTCGACCCTTCGCGAGCGGGAAAAGCGCGCTGAATTTTTACTCGAACATGATCATCTGACCGGCTTCTTAAACCGTTCAAGCTTCCATAAAGCGGTACAGGATAAAATTGATCGCTCTGATTTTTCCCATCAGCACTTGGCGCTGATCCTGATCGACCTTGATAATTTCAAATGGGTCAATGATACATTTGGACACCAAGGCGGCGACATGCTCTTGAAAATCGTTTCAGAGCGTCTTGTTGAGGTGAGCCCTGCGGGATCAGTCTCGTCTCGCTTCAGTGGTGACGAGTTTGCTCTGATCGTAGAAGAAGACAGCGAAACCGCACTGACCCATTTTGCGCGCCTGCTTTCGAAACACCTTAGCGACCCTTATCTGATTGAGGATACAGAGGTGCAATGCGCAGCGAGTATAGGTATGCGTCGCCTTCATAACGGTGTTCATGACGCAAACATGCTCATGAAAGAGGCCGACTTGGCGTTGCTTGCCGCAAAGTCTGCCGGGCGTGGGACGTGGCGGGAATATTCTGAAGAATTTGAAGCCCGTGTTCGCGGCGAACGCGACATGGCGAATGACTTGAAGGCCGCTATTGAGAACGATGCTCTGTCCCTACAGTTTCAACCCATAGTAGACACTGTTTCTCTTAAACCGGTTGGGGTCGAGGCGCTCTCGCGCTGGGTTCACACCAAACATGGCAATATCGCGCCTGATGTCTACATACCGCTTGCGGAAAGCAACGGCTTAATTGTGGACCTCGGCAATGCCGTCCTGAAGCAAGCGATCCGCGCTGCTGCGGGTATACCTCCCGCATTGACGGTCTCGATCAATATCTCACCGGTCCAAATGCACTCAACGACGCTCTTGCAACTCATACGGGATACGCTGGCCGAGTGTCAGGTTTCACCTGAGCGCATCGAACTCGAAATCACAGAGTCTGTGTTTTTGTCAGACAATGAATTTGTGTTATCGCGCCTACGGGCTCTCAAAGATATGGGGCTGAAGATCGCACTGGATGATTTCGGGACGGGTTTCTCATCGCTCGCTTATTTACAGCGCTTCCCGTTTGATAAGCTCAAACTCGATCAGACCTTTGTACGCGGGCTTGAGCATAGTGCTCAAAGCCGGGCGATTGCGCGTGCAACCCTCTCAATGGCCAAAGCGCTCGATCTTGTTGTGACCGCTGAAGGGGTCGAAACAGAAAACCAAGCCAGTTTCCTGCGCGAGCATCGCTGTGACTTCCTACAAGGCTTTCTGTTTAGTCGACCCGTAGATGAAGCAGATTTACCGGCTGTTCTGGTGGAGCTTTCCGATCAGTCTTCCGTTAAACACACAAGCGCCAGAGTTGTTTCGCTCTAGGCCTGGTCAACGATTTTCGCGTCTGTCTTCTGACGGATTTCATCCAATGTGACGTCGGGTGCCAGCTCGGCAACTTTTAGACCGCCGTCGACAACATCGAAGACGCCAAGATTGGTGATAATGCGATCGACAACGCCTTTGCCAGTCAGGGGCAGGGTGCAGTCTTTCAACAGCTTGGCCTCACCGCGCTTATTATTGTGATCGGTGATGACGATGACACGGCCGACGCCTGCAACCAAGTCCATCGCCCCGCCCATGCCTTTGACGAGCTTGCCAGGGATCATCCAATTGGCGAGGTCGCCATTTTCGGCCACTTCCATCGCCCCGAGGATAGCCATGGCAATCTTGCCGCCGCGGATCATGCCGAAGCTGGTCGCGCTGTCGAAATAGGCGGTATGGGGGAGTTCGGTAATGGTCTGCTTGCCGGCATTGATGAGGTCGGCGTCTTCCTCGCCATCATATGGGAAGGGCCCCATCCCGAGCATGCCGTTTTCGGATTGGAGGGTGACGGTCATCCCGTCGGGAATATGGTTCGCGACGAGGGTCGGGATACCAATGCCGAGATTGACATACATGCCGTCTTCTAATTCCTGTGCTGCGCGAGCAGCCATTTGATCTCTATCCCAGGGCATTAGGTTGTCTCCCTATTAAGCACCGTCCGCTGTTCAATCCGTTTCTCATGCTCGCCTTGGACGAGGCGATGGACGTAGATACCGGGGATATGGATCGCGTCGGGGTCTAGCTGGCCCGGTTCGACGATTTCTTCGACTTCCATGACGCAGATCTTGCCGCAGGTCGCAGCGGGCAAGTTGAAGTTGCGTGCGGTTTTGCGGAAGATCGCATTGCCCGTCGTGTCGGCTTTCCAGGCTTTGACGATGGCGAGATCGGCGAAGATGCCTTCTTCGAGGATATAGTCCTCGCCTTTGAATTGTTTGAGCTCTTTGCCCTCAGCGATGACGGTCCCGACGCCGGTCTTGGTGTAGAAACCGGGAATACCCGCGCCGCCAGCGCGCATACGTTCTGCGAGCGTGCCCTGCGGATTGAATTCAAGTTCCAACTCGCCGGACAGATATTGCTGCATGAAGAGGTCATTCTCGCCGACATAGGACGAGCACATTTTCTTGACCTGACGCGTTTCCAACAAGACGCCTAGGCCGAAATCATCGACGCCTGCATTGTTGGAATAGACCGTGAGATCCTTTGTTCCTGCCGCGCGAATCGCCGCGATAGACAGTTCCGGAATACCGCACAGGCCGAACCCGCCAGCGGCAATGCTCATGCCGTCAAACAGGACGCCGTCGAGTGCTGCGGCGGCACTTTCATAGACTTTGCTCATGGCGCTTGGTTACGCTGCGTGAGTGATACGGGCAAGGGGTGTTTTCAAGCAGGCGTAGAGGACCGTTTCGCTCACAGTCGTCGCCTATTCAGGGGGTGTCACCGTCTTCAGTTTTGCCACGCAACGTTTGGCGCGTTCCAGCTCGCGTTTTTCCAGCTCAATCGCATGAGCATCGGGCTCATTGATTTTGGACATATCCGCAAGCGGTGAGATTTCATGGCGCATAGCGGGCGGCTCTTCGCCTATGCGCAACAGTTCGACCGCAAGAGGGTTTGGCGTTGGGCCAAGGATCGCACCTGTGGCTGTATCCACTGTGGCCGATGCCAGTCCCGCAGTTGCTGCAGTTCCAGCCCACAAAGCCGTACTGAAAGCGCCGGGAATTGTCGTTGGGGCGGCGGTTGCGACGATCACTTGTGAGCCACCAATACCTGCGCCAGCTTGCGCCGCGGCGGCCGAGGTTGGGAGCAATTGAACCTCGCTTTCGATACAGGCGGCGGATTTGTGGTAGCCGTCGAGTTCAATCCAGAGCTCAAATTCGTCCCTGCGGGAGACTTCGAAAGAACACGGTGTCTCTTCGCATCTATGATATTCAACCGGAATGTTGGAATCGGCGCGTCGGGCCTTCCGGTTATCCTTGGTTTGAAGATTGGTGATGACAGAGGCCCCGGGTGGCTCTGTTACGACGTAGAACTCCGCCGAGGTTCCGCGCGTCGCCGTCATGCACGCCGTGGTTCCCAAAAGAAGAAGTACAAGAGCGCTCAAGCGGGGTAGGGCTTTTTCAAACATCTGACTCTCCGATTCATACGTGAGTTTGACGTGAAATCTCGGAATGGGAAGGGGCTGCAGAGCCTAGGTTGTAAAAAAAGACCGGAGCGCTCGCTCCGGTCTTTCGTTGCCACTGCTGTGGCTGTTTTGTTAGGGCTAGAGCTCCTGCCGGAGCCTTCTAAACCTATTTCAGTCCACTGGACTGAAAATTTCGCCGGAGGCGAACCGGTTTAGAAGCCCATTCCGCCCATGTCCGGCATGCCGCCGCCTGGCATGGCAGGGGCTTCATCTTTTGGTGCTTCTGCAACAGCAGCTTCTGTTGTGATCAGAAGACCCGCAACAGACGCTGCGTTCTGAAGGGCTGAGCGAACGACTTTAGCCGGGTCGATAACACCCATGTCGAACAGGTCGCCATACTCTTCGGTTTGCGCGTTGAAGCCGTAGCCTTTTGTCTTGTTGCCTTTGATGTCGTTGACAACAACAGACCCTTCAACGCCTGCATTTTCAGCGATCTGGCGAATTGGCGCTTCGAGGGCTTTAGACACGATGTCGATACCGGCTTGCTCGTCATCATTGACGCCTTTGACGTCGATGTTGCCAGCCGCTGCGAGCAGGGCTGTGCCGCCGCCTGCAACAATGCCTTCTTCAACGGCTGCGCGTGTCGCGTTCAGGGCGTCATCGACGCGGTCCTTACGCTCTTTCACTTCGACTTCAGTCGCGCCGCCGACTTTGATCACGGCAACACCGCCAGCGAGTTTCGCCAGACGCTCTTGCAGCTTTTCACGGTCATAATCGGAAGACGTGTCTTCGATTTGCTTGCGGATCTGGGTGACGCGCGCTTCGATGTCGGCTTTCTCGCCCGCACCGTCGACGATCGTTGAGTCGTCTTTGGTGATGTTCACACGCTTGGCTGTGCCGAGCATGTCGAGGCTGACGTTTTCGAGTTTGATGCCGAGGTCTTCAGAAATGACCTGTCCACCTGTCAGGATCGCAATGTCCTGCAGCATGGCTTTGCGGCGATCGCCGAAGCCCGGAGCCTTGACCGCTGCGATTTTAAGGCCGCCGCGCAGTTTGTTCACGACGAGTGTCGCGAGCGCCTCACCGTCTACGTCTTCTGCAATGATCAGCAGCGGACGCTGAGACTGAACAACAGACTCAAGGATTGGCAGCATTGGCTGTAGCGAAGAAAGCTTCTTTTCGTGCAGAAGGATGTATGGGTCATCCAGTTCTGTCGTCATCTTGTCAGCGTTTGTGACGAAGTATGGTGACAGGTAACCGCGGTCGAACTGCATGCCTTCAACGACGTCGAGTTCAGTTTCGAGGGATTTTGCTTCCTCAACCGTGATGACGCCTTCATTGCCGACTTTTTCCATCGCTTTCGCGATCATATCACCGATTTCAGCGTCGCCGTTTGCAGAGATTGACCCGACCTGGGCGATCTCGTCATTGTTGGCGACTTTGCGGGAGTGATGCGCGAGGTCAGAGACGACTTCAGCAGCCGCTTTATCGATGCCGCGCTTCAGGTCCATTGGGTTCATGCCAG
>JBCBCO010000117.1:0-6827 GCA_038630445.1 Pseudomonadota bacterium
ATAAAATTCCTAAAATAGGAAATTTATCCTACACAATCTCAAAATCATGTATACTCTCCTCTCGGCAGAGAGGTGACGTGTGAATGACAATTGATGTGATCGGGGATCGTCGGCAAGCTTACTTGATTGGGCATCTTGTAGGGTATGCGCTTGATGTAAAAAGCGTTGAGATTATGGCGCGGGGCAGGGGGTCACGTTCGGCCTCAAAAGGGCGGCAGTTATCAATGTATTTGGCCCATGTCGGTTTAGGCTGGTCTATTGGGCGGGTTGCAGATGCGTTTCGTAGGGATCGGTCTACGGTCTCGCATGCGTGTCAGATGATCGAGCATGAACGCGATGATGAGGGCTTCGATCACTGGATATGCGAAATGGAAGATACCCTTCAGAAGGTGGCACCGCTTGCAAGGATCGCGGCATGAGCGATGCAAGATTGATAAGAGCGCTTCAAAAAGGGGGGGCTGTCTATACCGAGTCGCCTGGGCGCTATGTCGTGCGGCGGGGTCACGATGCGCGCGGGCGCGCGATTGGTCGCTTTTGTGAAGATGTATTTGACGCTCTATTGGCGCGCGGACACGTCAAGCGTCTTGGCGCTTTCGATCCACCAAGATATATATGGTGCGGGCCTGTACTAGAGACGGCCAATTTGTCCCCGGCGTCTGTAAAGGGATTTGCAGAAACTTATAGCGAGGCAAAGACGCGGTCTCTGCTCGGTCACATTTTGAATGCGCTGTCAGATAAGGCTGAAGCAGGTCGTTTGCGTCGCGCTGCAGAGTGGTTCTATCAAGATCACATCTGGGACGCTGAAGGCAGATCTGTCGCTGGCATGAACTGGGAAACGTTTGCCCTTGGTGGCCGCGTTGATCGCTCTATTGTTAACAACGATCTTGCCCACGACACATTTCATAAGACGAAGGCAAGAGAGCGCTTGGAGCGTGTGCGTGCACGATTTAGCGAACGCGCTTACAATGAACTGTATGCCCTCATTCTATCAGAGCATAAACGTGGGCACTATGCGGCGACGTTTGCTTTCACTCCGGCTGAGGCGGATCGCCGGGCTGTTGACCTTATGCGGCGTTTGAGTTGGTTCTACGAAAAGGAACTTGCTCCGCCAGAAGCTGCGACATCGCTCACGGGGGCTGATGCTACACTTTGAATGCGCGCGAGCATAGAGGCTAGTCCATTTGATCGCTGGGCCGAAAGAGCACCTGAAACGCCAATTTTATCCAGGAACCGTACGGCATCAAATGACTGAATCTCTTGCCGCTTGAGGCCTGAATAGAGACGTATCAGAATGGCAATCAAGCCAGAAACAATCATGGCATCTGACTCGGCGCGTATGGTCATCGTGTCATCGTCGGCATGATCGATAACCATCCAGACCTGAGAGGCACAGCCGCGAACGCGGGTGTTTTCGGTTTTTTCATCATCTGCGAGACCGGTATTTGACTTACCCAAATCGATAATGTGCGCGTAGCGGTCTTCCCAATCGTCGAGAAAGGAAAATTCGTCTTCGATGTCGGTGGCGCGGTCTTGTAGTGTCATGGCTGATAAATGGGTGGAGCGCTTGCAAAAGAAAACCCCCGGCACTCAGGCCGGGGGTGATCGAATTCATGCTGGGTCAGACTACTGGCTGACGTCGCCGATGCATTTGCCGACATCCGAGAGCGCATGCTCACCGATACAGAATGGCACCTCGAAGTGTTTGTGCGCAGCAGCAACGCATTGCTGCAGGTTAAGCTGAGCGGTGTAGATACAGCGTGACGTTCCACGGTCCTGCATCGCATTCCTCATACCACCGATGGATGAGGTATCGGCACCGATAATGCGATAAGCGGCCAAGGTTGCAATCCGGTCAGCGATCGGCTCTTTGCCGCGCTTAATCCGACGCTGAGAGGTTAGGCGTGAGACGGAAGCCGGCACACGAACAGTGCTCGCAGCACTTGTCACGCTTTCCCAAACGGAGGCGGAGCCATTTTGTCCAGCCTGTGCAAGGACCGAGTTAATTTCAGGGGAAGAGAAAGCGGTTACGAGCGCACCGCGGGCCGGAATACCGGAGCGTGATGACGTCATCAGACCATCGGCTTTCGCACCTGAATTGCCGACTTTGCCTTTCGCCCAGCCAGCGCCCTGAAGCGTATAGGCTTGTTCCTTGACATAGGCAGCGGCCCCGATCAGGCGGCGGCTGTCAGCGTTAATCGCGGATAGGGATGCACCAACAGCGGTGTTGCCGCCATTAAGGCTGCGTGCATACCGTACATCATTGTTCAGGCCACGCATGAATGTCTCACGGCCATAATAGCCTTCAATATCGCGAACGGCGGCACGGAATTCAGGGTCCTGCGATGCCACAAGTGCAGAATATGACAGCCAGCCTTGTGAAAGCTGGTCTGAATTGTGACCGCCAAGATTGGTGAGAGCGGTATCGATGTCACCTGCGGATTTGAAACCGGAGGTTTTCACGTCTGTGACGACGCCGTGATACGTGCCATAGAGGGCAGCCGCACGAGACAATGGGTCTACAACCGGGCGGGCGGCCGTCGAGGTTTTGACGACGGGTGCTGTACCGGCTTGTGTGGATGAAGTATCAACCGTTGCGACTTGCGCCGTGGCTGAAAGCGCAAGCCCCGTTAGGGATGCCAGCGCAGCTGTCAGCTTTGTACGTTTCATTGTCTCTCCTCGCACTCTACCTGTTAACGACAGTGGCCTATCTTTTGCGTCTGGCAAAGCCTATTCTCTGCCATTCGGCGTAATATGACCTAAAGTTTATGTTGGACTGGGCCAAGAATGCCTAAGAAATCTTCCCGCAGTGTTAACGATTTGAATCGGAGTTCATCTATCTCTGGATTTTTTGGAAGTTTCGCCCAAGGCAGCATTACTTTCCTGGCCGCGGTCGTCGCCTTGTTTTCAGGAGGAGTCGCGTCTCCCGGTCTTTTATTCGTGATCATTCTTCCAGCGGCGATTGCGATTTTTGCATCATGGCAGAGTGCCCGTCCTTCGCTGATCTGCGCGATCGTCTCGCTTTTAGGACTCGCGCTTATGAGCGCCTTGGATCTGGTACCTCCACCGATTCAAGCATTGTCGTCTTCGATTGGGTGGTGGGCCATCGGGAGTGCGATCGTGACGTTTCTGGTTGCTTTGCTGAAGCAATCGTCCCACCCGGAGGATGCCGACCGCAATAGCTCGAGCAATCAGATTGAAGGGACTGTGCCAAATAGTTTAGACATTGCTGGCCTGAGTCATGACTTGAAATCGCCCCTGACCAGCATCCTCGGATTTTCCCAAGTCATGAAAGATAGAGAGCTTGGCCCCGATCCGGCTGCATATGAGACATATCCCGACTTCATCCACCAGTCCGCCACGATCTTAGCAGACCGGGTGCAAGCACTGCTAACTCTTATGGAATCTGACAGCGGTCAGTTGGAACTCGACATTGAGGATGTTGATCTTGCGACGCTGGCATTGCAGGTCGTTGAGCGGCTTGAAGGTCGCGCCCGAACTGAGCGTGTGACACTTGATGTCAGCGCGGTGTCGCCAACCCTTACAAAAGGGGACCAAACCGCATGCGAGCGGGTGCTTGAGAACCTCATCAGCAACGCAATCAAATATTCTGATCCTGACAGTTGTGTTTCGATAGTGGCTGAAACGGATGAGTCTTGTGTCACTCTGATCGTCGCGGATGAGGGGACAGGGATCGCTGGCGAGGATCTGGCTAAGCTGGCTGAGCCTTACACCCAAGCCAGTCATACCGGCGCACGCGAAGGCACCGGCCTGGGTCTCGCACTGGTCAAGCGACTGGTGGAACTACAGCAGGGCGAGTTTCGCATTCGCACAGCGCAAGGCCGTGGGACGCAGATGATTGTAAAATTACCCGCTGCCGGGAAAAGCGCTTAGACTGTCACGCCGCCTTTTTCAGCATCAGCCAGGAAGGCCGCGAGGCCTTTATCCGTGAGCGGGTGGTTGGCGAGGCTTGTCAGGACATTCGGTGGGACGGTCGCGACATCAGCCCCTGCGAGCGCAGACAGCTTCACATGATTGGCGTTGCGGATAGAGGCGGCGAGGATCTCCGTTTCGAAGACGTAGTTATCGTAGATTGTGCGGATCTCTTCGATCAGAAGCATGCCGTCAATGTTTAGATCATCCAAGCGGCCGATGAACGGGGAGATATAGGTCGCGCCGGCCTTGGCCGCGAGCAGGGCCTGATTGGCGGAGAAACATAGCGTAACGTTGACGGCCGTTCCGGCATCTGTGAGTTCACGGCAAGCGCGGAGGCCATCCATTGTCAGTGGAAGTTTGACACAGACATTGCTGGCGATGGCCTGCAGTTTTTTGCCCTCATCGACCATAGCCTGCCATTCAGTCGCGACGACTTCGGCGCTGACATGGCCCTCTGTCAGGTCGCAAATTTCGGCGATGACCTCTTTGAAGTCGCGGCCGGATTTTGTGATGAGCGACGGGTTTGTGGTCACACCGTCGATCAGGCCTGTGGCGGCGAGCTCTTTGATGGCTGCAGTGTCTGCAGTGTCGACGAAAAATTTCATGGCTTGGCCCTTCGCTCCCGATCTATCCCAAGCGCTATAGCAACGGGGTGCGTGAGCGCAATAGCGCTTAGGTTCGCTTGTGCTGTGTCAGTGGAGTCTAAGACGCTTCGCTGGTTTGTGCTGTCTCTGTATGGACGTAGAGCGGTTCAGCATTGCCTTCGACCACTTCACCATTGATCACGACTTCAGAGACACCGCGCAAGCTTGGCAGCTCATACATGGTGTCGAGCAGGATCGCTTCCATGATGGAGCGAAGCCCACGGGCGCCGGTTTTGCGCGTGATTGCCTTTTTCGCGACAGCCTTGAGAGCGTCATCGGTAAAGGTGAGCGCGACCTCCTCCATGTCGAAGAGCTTCTGATACTGTTTGACCAATGCGTTTTTCGGTTCGGTCAGGATGGTGATCAGGGCGTCTTCGTCGAGATCTTCGAGTGTCGCCAGAACGGGCAGACGACCGATGAATTCCGGGATCAGGCCGTAGCGCTGAAGGTCTTCAGGTTCAACGGTGCGTAGGATTTCGCCGACCTTGCGCGCTTCCGGATCTTTGACCGCTGCACCAAAGCCAATGCTTGTGCTTTCACCCCGGGACGAGATGATCTTGTCGAGGCCCGCGAACGCACCGCCACAAATGAACAGGATGTTTGTTGTATCAACCTGCAGGAATTCCTGTTGCGGGTGTTTGCGTCCACCTTGTGGCGGAACGGCCGCGACTGTGCCTTCCATGAGTTTCAGGAGGGCTTGTTGTACGCCTTCACCGGAAACGTCGCGGGTGATGGATGGATTGTCAGACTTGCGCGAAATCTTGTCGATCTCGTCGATATAGACGATGCCGCGCTGGGCACGCTCGACATTATAGTCAGAGGCCTGAAGCAGTTTCAGGACGATGTTCTCTACGTCTTCACCGACATAGCCCGCTTCGGTCAACGTCGTTGCATCCGCCATTGTGAACGGCACATCAAGGACGCGCGCGAGGGTTTGCGCGAGAAGTGTCTTACCGCAACCTGTTGGGCCGATAAGCATGATGTTGGATTTGGCGAGTTCTACACCGTCAGCGCCGCCAGGATTGGCGAGACGTTTGTAATGGTTGTGTACCGCAACCGACAGAATGCGCTTCGCGTAGGGCTGTCCGATCACATAATCATCGAGGACGTCGCAGATTTCCGCTGGGGTTGGAACGCCGCCATCCTTGGCTTTGAAGCCAGCCGTCTTGTTCTCTTCGCGGATGATGTCCATGCAGAGTTCGACGCATTCATCACAGATGAAGACGGTCGGACCTGCAATGAGTTTTTTGACCTCATGCTGACTTTTGCCGCAGAAGGAGCAATAGAGCGTATTCTTTGAATCGCCGGAGCCGTTTTGCTTTGCCATAGGCAACCTCAATGACGGGCAGGGATTAACACGGGGCTAAAGCGACCGTACCGCCCGTTTCTTATTTGACATTATAGTGTTCAGTGCGCCGTGCAAGCCCAATGCCGCACGGGCAAACATTACGATTTTTCGTCGTCATCAGCGCGGCGTTCAAACACCGTATCGATGATGCCGAACTCTCTTGCTTCTTCCGCGGTCATGAACGTATCGCGGTCGAGCTTGCGCTCAATCGTGTCATAGTCCTGACCGGTGTGCTTCACATAGATATTGTTGAGACGCTTCTTGAGCTCGAGAATTTCTTCGGCGTGGCGCTCAATATCGGTTGCAACGCCGCGATAGCCGCCAGAGGGCTGGTGTACCATCACGCGTGCGTTTGGCAGCGCGATGCGTGATCCTGCTTGACCAGCGGATAGGAGAAGCGAGCCCATGCTGGCGGCTTGGCCAATACAAACCGTAGTAATTGGACAGCGAATGTATTGCATCGTGTCATAAATCGCGAGACCGGCGGTGACGTATCCACCAGGACTATTGATGTACATTGCGATGTCTTTTTTCTGGTTCTCGGATTCGAGGAAGAGTAGTTGCGCTGTCACAGTCGTTGCGATTCCATCATCAATCTGACCAGGGACGAAGATAATTCTCTCTTTGAGTAGCCGAGAAAAAATATCGTAAAAGCGCTCTCCGCGACTTGTTTGTTCAAATACTTGAGGGATTACTAGGTCGTGGGGGCGCATCGGGTCGAACATATTGAGGGCCTTCATCAGGGGTCAGAGTATCTTGGCCAAGGCTTGGCAGAGACCGTTATATTTGTCCATGCGCGATGCGTTGCAAGGTGTGGCGTGTTGAGATTTACGAACCGCGCGGCACCGGGATGCCAAATCTGCCTGCCCAGTAGAGCGCGATGCCTCTGGCACTGTCTATAT
>JBCBCO010000118.1:0-6777 GCA_038630445.1 Pseudomonadota bacterium
GAGAACGCCGACTTGTCCGTCTGATAGGGCAAATTCTGCTTTAATCGGCTCAATCAGGATCAGCAGGATTTGCCGATCAATATGATTGAACGTGTAAACCAGAGTCAGAATGGCGAGGACGTAGGTCCGTCCGCCAAACTGACCCCGGCTTTGGGAGGAAACCGGGGTCGTTGCTGTCATCGGTCCGGCTGCCTAGTAACGATAGCCGACGCCGAATGTAACCGTGCGCGGATTGCCGTAAAACGCTGTCAGCGTGCCCTCAAGTCCAAGTGTAGGCGTAAACGTCCCGTCCGGATTGATATTCACGAAATTATAGCCGGCAACGATATACTCTTCATCTGTCAGGTTTTTGCCGTTGACGCTGAACGCCCAGCTTCCCCCTTCAGTTTCCCACTGCAGGCCTGCATCGATCGTCGTGTAAGCATCTTGATCAAGGAACGGGTTAGGCGTCTCAAACTGGCTGGTGTCACCGCGATAGGCGACCAGTGTGTTTAGCAGCAACGTCCCGTCATTGTTGGCAATCGTGAACGGCGTTTCATAGGCCAGCTGCGCGCTTGCGGTCCAATCCGGTGTGTTCTGGAAGACGCGTTGATCAGCCACATCAGTATTGGTCGCGTCGATGAATTCATCATACTCCGCATCGATATAGCCGATAGACCAAGCGAGGTTCAGCAAGTCATCATCATTGAATTGCCCTTCGAAGAGTGTAGCGTTGCCTTCAAACTCAGCGCCCCAGATGGTGGCTGCACCGGCATTAGTCGTTACACCCGTGAAGGTGTCTTCGATGCCATCACCATCTGTATCGACGCCGACGGATCCCGGCACCTGAATGTCGGTATAATCGTTGTAAAAGACGGCAGCAGACATGTTCAAACGCCCATCATATTTGCTGGTCTTGTAGCCGACCTCGAAGCTATCAACCTCTTCAGGATCGAACTGCATGAACTCGAAGATTTCTTCGGGACTGACCGTGCCATCCTGGTTGAAGTCAGGCGCTGCAGAGGTCTGACCGCGAGGGTCAAAAGAGCCGCCTTTAAAGCCTTGAGAATATGTCGCGTAAACGTTGGATGAATCCGTCAGGGCATAGCTTAACGACACGCGAGGACTGAAGTCATCGAACGTTGCAGAGCCTTCAAAGTCAGAGGTCGTCGCAATCGGAATGCCCGCCCCCCCAAAGAAATCTGAGAATCCGCTAATAAAGGTCCGGCGAAGCACGCGGCTCGTGCGTTCATCTTCGGTGTAGCGCGCACCCACAGTGACCGTGAACTCAGGGGTCACAGCATAAGAGACATCCCCGAAAATCGCCCACGTTTCAGTACCGACATCACCAAAGGTCTGAGCGTTCAATCCCGGTAGAGCAATCAGGTTACCCGTATTTTCGAGAAGGACGTCAAACACCGTCGAGGCATTCGCATCGAGATAGTAAAAACCCGCCACGCCGCTGATCTTGTCGCTATCATAATTGATCAGGAATTCTTGGCTGAGTTGATCATTCTCATAAATGGCAGGGACATCAAGGTCTCCGCTCGGCAAAGAGTCAAAGTCGATCGGCGTTGTGCTTTCATCTTCGCGATAGGCGCTGATGGATTTGAAGGTCACATTGTCATTCACGTCGACCGTGAACACAAGCGATGCACCGCCGCCTTCGGCATTCTGCTCAACAATGTCGAGGCCCGCGCGTGTGTCAAAGACATTGTCCAGAACTGGTGCACCTGAGAACTGACCCGGGATCAAACGGTGGCCCTGGCGCGGCGCGGATTCATCAAGCAGCCAATCAGCTGAGAATTTCGCGTCCACATTCGATGCAATATCCCACTCAGCGGATAAGCGCCCGGCCGTAATATTCTTATTGTAGTTTTCGCCACCAATATTGATGTTTTCACCAAACCCGTCGCGTTGAAGAAGGGCCAGCGAGCCGCCGACGCGGAACGTGTCTGACAATGGCAAGCTTGTTGTTAGGATGAGATCGCGTTGGTTGAAGCTACCCAAGGCCACATCAGCTTTAAACTCAGGCTCATCACCAAGGCCACGCGTTACATATTTGACAGCGCCACCAATCGTATTTCGCCCGTAGAGCGTACCCTGCGGACCACGCAAAACCTCAATGCGCTCAACATCAAACACGTCGAGTACGGCGCCTTGGGGACGGTTGAGATAAACATCGTCAATGTAGACACCGACACCTGCTTCAAAGCCCGCGACGGGATCCTGCTGGCCGACACCGCGGATGAACGCTGTCAGCGTTGTGTTCGTTCCGCGTGAGACTTCGAGCGTGACGTTTGGCGTGATTTTCGCGACTTCAGTAAGGTCTGCAACACCGAGGTCTTCGAGCAGGTCGCCATCAAATGCTGAGACGGAAACGGGTACATCAAGCAGACTCTCTTCGCGTCTCTGAGCGGTGACCACGACCGGGCCGAAGCGACGCGTTTCTTCTTCCTCTGCCGCATCCTCTTGGGCCGAGACAACAGGAACAGACAGGGCGAGCGCCATGGCGGACACAAGGCCGAGTCGGACTCCGGGTTTGATGTGAGCACTCATATTTTCCTCCAAAATATTTTTTTGTTGGAACCTTTTTAAATGAGGTCACATGTGTCGCCTATGACGGTTTAGAGCAGCCTGAGTGAACATTTTCGCTCAGGCGTCCTGCAAGTTTGCCTTTGCAAAAGCCGCAGGTGTGGTTCCGCTCAAACGTTTGAACGCACGGTTGAATGCGCGAATATCGGAGTATCCGGTTGCGTCAGCGACGTGCTGGACGGTTCGCCCGTCCAGAAGCAGCGTTTTCGCCCGTTTGAACCGCGCATTTTGAACGAGGTCGCGAAAAGAGTGCCCATCCTCATGCAGCCTCCGACGGAGCGTCGCAACGCTTACAGTGAGATGCTCCGCAACGCGATCCTGCTGCCACTCACCGTCCTCAACAAGGCTTAAAACTCTAGGCGTGAGGCCGCTCTCATTTTGATCCGCGTTGATCTGCTCTAAAGTCGTAATCACGCGACTGAAAATTCCGTCAGTGCTGAGTACGACTCTTTCCGGTCTTGGTATTGGCGTACTTGCGAGGGCTAAATCATAGGTCAGCGCGTACGTCTCGTGCCCGTATTTCGGTCGTCTGGGCCAAAAGGAGAGATGAGAGACAGTCTCGTCAGCCTGATCCCTCTTAATACAAACGCGCTGCAAAGCCGACGCCGCAAGTCCGCCGCTGAGGCTCATCAAAAGGCACTGAACTTGAATTTGCAAACACTCTCCGACCAGTTGGACAAGTGCAGCCGGCTCGGCAATAGAGTATGGAAAATGACGATCATCAATGACCAGCGTGATCGTCTTTGGCGTGCGTTTGACGAGATTATACGTCCCGCCATGCATCATATTAAAATAGTCTGCCAACCCGGAAATAACGCCATCAAGCGTTGTTGCTTTGCTGATCTGCTCCACCACAAAACTACCGGTCTGGTAGGTCAATTTTCGGGTTGAAATGTTGGCCGTCAGATCATCAGTCTGCCGCGCAATATCACGCTGGACTTTGAAATAGTCTGTCAGCGTCAAAAAGCCGTCTGTGGCATAGGTCTGCAAGATGGACCCAGTATCGACGCCTGCGTCTTCAGCAACGTCCAAAAGCGGTTGAATCGCAGCGAGATTTATTCGCTGCGACTCTGCTGACTGACTTTTTACTCGACCAGCGCTCAACATTTAAGGTCTCTAAATCTGAAAGACTTACGGATGAATAGCATCCACGCCTTAGAAATAAAAATGCTCCTGCATTGTTCCAGCTTTCAGAGCGCCTTACCGATTCTGCCGATTTTCAATAAGGTCATCCACGACTTCGGGTTCCGCCAGCGTGCTCGTATCGCCAAGATTGTCATAACTGTTTTCGGCGATCTTACGCAGGATACGCCGCATGATCTTGCCAGACCGCGTTTTCGGCAGACCACCTGCGAACTGGATCAGGTCCGGTGAGGCGATCGGGCCAATCTCGGCGCGCACATGTTTCACAAGGTCTTTCTTAAGCTCATCGCTTGGCTCAACGCCCGCAATCGGCGTGACATAGGCATAGATGCCCTGCCCCTTGATATCGTGCGGATAGCCGACAACGGCGGCTTCAGCGACACTATCATGCGCTACCAGAGAGCTTTCCACCTCAGCTGTCCCCATACGGTGGCCGGAGACATTGATGACATCATCGACCCGACCGGTAATCCAGTAGAATCCATCCTCATCACGCCGACAGCCATCGCCGGTAAAGTAAGTGCCCGGATAAGCGCTGAAATACGTGTCGATAAAGCGCTGATGATCGCCGTACACTGTGCGCATCTGGCCGGGCCAACTGTTCGTGATGATTAGATTGCCCTCAGTCGCGCCGGCGAGCTCAGCCCCTTCCGCATCAACCAGTTTCGGCTCTACCCCAAAGAAAGGATGGCTTGCAGCGCCCGGTTTCTGCGCCGTCGCACCGGGCAGCGGTACCATCATGCAGGCTCCGGTCTCTGTCTGCCAATAGGTATCCACAATTGGACAGCGTTCTTCGCCGACGGTTTTATAGTACCAATCCCAGGCTTCTGGATTGATCGGCTCACCGACGGTTCCCAACAAGCGCAAGCTTGATCGGCTCGTGGATTTTACAGGGCCCTCACCTTCGCGCATCAGCGCACGGATCGCTGTTGGCGCAGTATAGAAAATCGTCACGCCATGCTTGTCACAGGCCTGCCAGAACCGGCTCGCATCCGGATAAGTCGGAACGCCCTCAAACATCATGCTGGTCGCGCCATTCGCCAGCGGACCATAGACGATATAGCTGTGCCCCGTCACCCAACCGACATCGGCGGTACACCAATACACATCGTCTTCTTTCAAATCGAAAACATATTCATGCGTCATCGACGCCCAAACGAGATAGCCCCCCGTCGTGTGCAGTACGCCTTTCGGCTTTCCGGTCGAGCCCGACGTATAGAGAATAAACAGTGGGTCTTCGGCACTCATCGGCTCCGGCGCACACTCATCGCTCACATTCGCTTGCGCCTCGTGGAGCCAGACATCGCGGCCCTCAACCATGTTCACGTCATTGCCGGTGCGACGGATGACAAGGACTTTTTCGACCATGCCGCCTGAAAGATCACAGGCCTTATCGGCATTCACTTTCAGCGGAACCGTGCGTCCCCCACGCAGCCCCTCATCGGCGGTGATCATGAACTTGCTATCGCAATCGGTAATGCGGCCCGCCAGCGCTTCAGGGCTGAAACCGCCAAACACGATGGAATGGATCGCCCCGATGCGTGCGCAGGCCAGCATCGCATAGGCCGCCTCAAGCACCATCGGCATATAAATCGTGACCCGGTCGCCTTTCTGAACGCCCATCTCTTTCAGGACATTGGCGAACCGGCAGACATGGCCGTGCAACTCGCGATAGGTAACTTTGGCATCCACGCTCGGGTCATCGCCTTCCCAGATCAGCGCAACCTTGTCGCCGCGTGTTTCAAGATGGCGATCAATGCAATTGGCCGAGACGTTAAGAACCCCGTCACTATACCACTCAACCGACAGATTTTCCTTGTCCCAGCTGACATCCTTCACCTTGGTGTAAGGCGTCATCCAATCCAAACGCTGGCCATGCTCGCCCCAGAAGGCTTCGGGGTCAGCAATCGACGCCGCATACATGGACTTATACTTCTCTGGGCTCAGGTTCGCTCTTAAGGCAAAGGCAGAAGGAACCTCGTAGACTGGGTCATTGCTCATGTGTGCTTCTCCATCGGCCATTGCTGTTCTCCTTCCTAGCTTGGTTTAGAATCCATACTTTGTCGAGAAGGTCAGACGGGTCACATCACCCTCCAGACCATTTTCCAGTTCACGAACGCCATAGAGAATCTCGGTTCCGAGTGTGACTTTCGGGGCAACATCCCAGAGATAAGCCCCAAAGACGGACTGAACCTGCTTATTCACATTGCCACCGAGATAGTCGGGATTGTCCACGAACAGGCCTGAATAGCCGAGACTGATGCGCGATCCTTCGCCCACTGGCTGACGCCAGGCAATATGGCCGCCATAACTCGCAATCGCTTCCAGATCGCCATTTGGATCAAGGGCGCTCGCGCGGCTTGCTGCTAATCCGATATAACGGCCGAGACCTTCACCGCCTGTGAGGCCGAAGCGGATATCACCATCTCCAGCATTCAAGCGACCAGACACGCTGAGGCCATAGCCGAAGACATCCTCTTCATTCGTCCCAAAGTCAGCGCGCAACTGGCGCGCAATGGCCGCGACAGAAACATTGCCGAAATCGCCCTTGAAATTATAGCGTCCAATAAAGTCCGGCAGCAGGTTATCATCGACAGACCCAAAATTGAGGCTTGTCGTATTCGGGTTTTCAATCGCGAACTGCCAGGGCCCATTCGTATAGCGAATCTGCGCCTGACGCCCAAAGACCATGCCATCAGACAGGACAAGGAAGCTCGCACTTTCCGGGATTGCGGATGTGTTCTGAAAGGTTGTCCATTCCTGACCGATCCGCCAGCCCTTATAGTCGATGTAAGCTCTGCGAAGGCGGGGAGAGAACGAGCTTGAAACGAGCTCGTTGCCTTGGGCGGAGCCGAGGAAATCAAGCTCTAAATAGCCCGTCACCTGATTATCGCCGACCGGCTTCTGAGCGGTCACAGCAAAACGTGATGCCTGTGCGGTTAGGTCTGTAACAGTATATTCATCGCCCCCAATCGGCGTGGCGCTGGGAATATAAAAGTCTCGCGCAATTGAATTGGACGCAACTGGCCCATCGCTGAAACTCGTGACGTGGGTATCAAC
>JBCBCO010000119.1:0-6713 GCA_038630445.1 Pseudomonadota bacterium
GTTTGGTTAACCATTTTAGCGTCAAAGTGATGTTTAGACACAAGCTGGCGGTGTCCTGATAGGCAGCGGCTGCTATAGTATTTGCGAATCAGGGGTCTTGGGCCCCGACGGGAGAAGCGGCATGACAAAGCCGGACATGGTGAATGTGGTCAATGAAGCGGACAGCGAGATGGAGCCTCGCGCGCCGCTGGATTGGCTGCAGATCGGGTTCTGGAGCTGTCTGCTCTTCGCTGTCGCTGCAGCCAGTACAACGCTCGCCTGGCCGCAAGCTGGCGGACCTGCCGGGATTATTCTCCTGATTGCGATGGCCGCGGGTGGAATGATTTTCCTACTCTGGATCCTGCGCGGGGCAGGGCGACGCATGGGCCTCTTCCCGGAGCGCGGCGCGATGGCCGCAGCCGTCAAACCTGCTACACCGAAGCATTACTGGATCGAAGCACTTGATGAAGCCGTCATGGTCGCTGACTCCGGCGGTGCACCCCAAGCCGCAAACAAAGCCTATTTCGAGCTCATGTCGGTCGCCCTCATGGGCCAAGCCGAGAGCACGACACCTGTCTCCGTCGATCGTATGTTCAGCGCGGCCCCCGGTCTTGCGGCCCCAGTCTTCCGTCTCTCAAAAGCGGCCAAGGCGGGCGAAACCCATCGCGAAACATTGCCAGCCATGACGCTCGGCACAGAAAGCCTCCCCGTCCAGTTCGAAGTTAGCGTCGCGCCCCTGCGGGGTGGCCGTGTCGTTTGGCGCCTGCGCCGGATCACAGGCAGCGATGATGCGACGGGTGCCACCGATATGCGCGCGCTCTACGTTGAAGACGCCCCGATGGGCTTTTTCACCTCCAGCGCGGATGGCAGCATTTCATACGCAAACAGCTGGCTGCGTGAAATGCTGGGCCTGCCTGAAACAGCACGTAATATCCGCCTCGATGACCTGATGCGCCCAGAATTTGTGAAAATGCTCCGCCGCGACCGCAAGTCCGGTGTGCCGGGCCGCGCAGATATCATGATCCGCTCACGCGATGGCGTCGAAGTGCCTGTGCAAACCATCACCACGTGGAATGGCAAGGGTGCTGATGCGACTGGACGTACCGTCGTGATCGCTAACAGCCATTCCATGCTCGAAGGCGAAGGCCGCATGCTGGCGGCTTCAGCCTCACGTCCACCGCGCACAGATGGCGATCCGATGTTCGATGATGCGCCCTTCGGTGCAGCCCGACTTGAGGGAACATCACTCGGTGGCGCAATCATCACAGATGCGAACCGCGCCCTGATGAACCTCGCTGATGGAGACGCCTCTCCAGGCACGCGCTTTATCGATCTGTTCCTATCTGAAGACGGTGAGAACAAACTGCGCGAGCGTCTTCTGGATGCAATCGATAAACCCGTCGATCTCAAGCTCGCTGGCGAGGATGAGAAGCACGTTAATGTCTTCATCACGCTCGACGGACGCGGCCAGCCCGCCGTTGCTTACGTCATCGACATGACCGAGCAGAAGGCGCTGGAAATGCGCCTGGCGCAAGGCGAGAAGATGTCAGCCATCGGCAAGCTCGCAGGCGGCGTTGCCCATGACTTCAACAATGTCCTGACCGGCATCATGCTGAACAATGACCACTTGATGACCTTGCACCCCGTTGGCGATCCCAGCTTCGATAATCTCAAGAAAATCCACGAATTTTCCGTTCGTGCTAAAGACCTCGTACAGATGCTCTTGGCCTATGCCCGACAGCAAACCTTCCGCCGCGAAGTGTTCGAACCAGGCGAATTCTTGTCCGAATTTGCGATCTTGCTCGGTCAATTGATTGACGAGCGGATCGACTTCAACGTCGTCCACGGTCGCGACCTGCCGATGATCAAGGCAGACCGCAACCAGCTTGAAACCGCGATCATCAACCTGTCGACAAATGCGCGTGACGCAATGCTCATGGATGGTGGCCGCGGCGGCAAACTCACGATCAAGACCTCTCGGGCCAATGAGAAAGATGCTTACAAAAATGGCTTCCGTTTCGTTGAAGAAGGCGAATATCTTCTCATCGAAATCGAAGATACCGGTTGCGGGATCACACCTGAAAACCTCGCCAATATCTTCAATCCGTTTTTCACGACCAAGCCGAAGAACCTCGGCACGGGTCTCGGCCTGTCCACCGTCTACGGCATTATCAAACAGTCCAACGGCTATATCTGCCCCATCAGTGAAGTCGGCAAAGGCACGACCTTCCAGATCTACCTGCCAGCGCTTAAGGCCGACGAAATCCCTGAGCCCGACATTGTTGAGCCGGAACAGCTCATGGAAACACCGGTCCCGGTCGACTTCTCAGGGCGTGGCCGCATCCTGCTTGTCGAGGACGAAGACGGCGTGCGCGCGATTGCCGCCGCCCAACTGAAATCGCGCGGCTACGATGTCGAAGAAGCCTGCGACGGTGAAGACGCGCTGGAAATTCTTGAAGACGAACCTGGCAAATTCGATCTCATCATCTCCGACGTGGTGATGCCGGGCATCGACGGCCCGACCCTCATCAAAGAAGCCAAAGACCTGCTCGGTAACGCGAAAATCCTCTTCATGTCCGGCTATGCCGAACGTGACGTGGCTGAGAAGCTGGACGGTGACCGCGAGGTGGCATTCATGTCGAAGCCTTTCACAGTCAAACAGCTCTCAGAGCGCGTGAAAAACGAATTGGCAGCAAAAGCTAAGGAAGCGGCCTAAGTCTAAATTCGGTCGCGGATCACGTGTGCCGCGATCGCACTGATGCCAAATCCGGCAAGTCCGATCACGCCGATTTCTAGAAACGCGTTATAGCTCAATCCTAGCTTGCACGCAGCATCACAGCCGCTCAAGTATCGACCATATAGTCCGTACACAACCATCAATGCGCTGACCGTTAGAAGCACATAAAGCGCATAAAGTGTCCATTTTAAAAGAGCGTCAATCATGACCTGACCCTACACGCGGCCATCGTTTTGGAAACCCGTCCTCTAAACTGCAAGCTTTGCAATTTTAGGCAGTTCTTCCGACAAAATATCGTAAACGATGCGTATCCGTCGGCTTGTATGTAGCTCTCTATGGGTGACGAGCCATATGGGGATAGGGAATGAAAATTCCTCTCTCAGAATGGGTTTCAGGCCTGACTCAGTGAGTTCAATATCGCGGGTCAAAAAGCCGACACCAAGTCCGGCCTTAATCAGTTCGCGCATCACAGTTCCTGTGGGCGAACTCGCGACAAAGTTCTTCATCGTCAGATTTAGGCCTGACTTCTTGAACTCATCAATCAGCATGTGATTGTTCTCAAACCCAATAAAATCAAGCGCTTCAACGTCCGCAAGCGTTTCAATCGGTGGGCAATTCCTGAGATACGCTTCACTCGCATAGAGGCCCCAGCTGATCTCCCCGACCAGTTTCGCGATCAGGTCCGGTTGCTCGGGGCGTCCATGCCGGATCGCAATATCGGCTTCGCGCCGTGTCAGGTCGCGTACATCATTCGAGGTCAGGACGTCGATATGGATCTTTGGTGCCTGATCGTGAATTTTGCGAATAATGCGGGGCAGGTGATTGGTCGCCATCGCGTCTGTCGCCGTAATCACGACATTGCCCTCAATCGCCTTTGATTGACCCGAGGCAGACAGGGAGACTCTGGTCGCGGCTTCTGCCATGACGCGGACATGCTCGAGCAGGTCCAGGCCTGCTGTGGTCAGCGCCATGGCGCGACCAGCTCTTTCGAACAGGACAACATCCAAATCTTCTTCGAGTGCAGAGACCTGTCGGCTGAGCGTCGGTTGCGTCTGGCCAAGCGCCCGCGCAGCCGCCGACAGCGATCCCTCTTCCGCCGTTGCGAGAAACGCGCGCACCTGATTCCAGTCAAAAGAGATCGCCTGCCAATTCATGGATTTTCGTATAGGTCATTTCGAAAAAACTGCAATTTCTATCGGTATTGCGAATAGGTATAGCGGGGACATGAAATTTGATCACACCTGCATCCCCCGCCATACTCTGCCAATAAAGGAGAAATCCATGGCCAATAAAGCCGTCGTTTGGGACAAAATGGCTGACAAATATTCCCGTCAGCCGATTGCCCACCAGAAAGCCTACGAGATTAAGCTGGATCTCACGCGAGAGTATTTCACACCGGAGTCAGAGGTGCTTGAGTTCGGTTGCGGCACAGGCAGCACAGCGCTCTTGCATGCGCCTTATGTCAAACACATTGACGCGACCGATGTCTCGTCTGAAATGATCCGCATCGCAAAAGAAAAGCGAGATGCCCAAGGCATCGATAATGTTCATTTCGCTGTCGCGGACATGGATGACTATGCGCTCGAACTGGAACGCTACGACGCTGTCTTGGGTCTGAATATTCTGCACCTTCTCGATGACCGCCATAAGGTTATGCAAAATGTTATGCGCGCTCTAAAGCCGGGCGGACACTTCATTACGAGTACGTTCTGCCTGCGCGAAAAACTGCTTTTCACACTCATGGATCCATTGTTTCCGCTGATGCATATGATCGGTAAATGGCCACGGGTTCAGCGCATAAATGTCAGTAGACTACGCGATGATATTGAATCAGCCGGTTTTGAAACCGTCCACACGTGGCAACCCGGAAAAGGGCCCGTCCTGTTCCATGTCGGTCGTAAACCCGCCTAAACGAGTGCGTCATCATCCTTCGCAAACTTCGCGAGCAAATAAGCGTCGGTATTCTCAATCTGGTCCAGCTTGCCAAACGCGAAGGCATTGCGATCCATCACCATGTCGCGCGGGCGCAGCGGCCTTGAAATCTCTAACCCTTCAAGGCTGCGTGCCCGTGAGAAAGCGACATAGGCTTGGCCATGCGCAAACATGCCACTGTCAAAGTCGATATAGACGTTTTCAAGCGTTAGGCCCTGTGCCTTGTGAATGGTCACCGCATAGGCCAATCGCAGCGGCACCTGTTTGAACGTTCCAACCACTTCACGCGAGACTTTCTTTGTCTCCGGATCAATCGCGTATTTGTATTTCTCCCAGGCCGCTGGCTCGATTTCATAGGCATGACCGTCTAGTTCAACGATCACATTACGCCCTGAGAATCCGGCCACCGTACATAGCGATCCATTCACCCAGCGCCCCTCTGGATCATTCTTGATCAGCATGACCCGCGCACCCTCTTTCAACTCAAGGTCGGCTTCGGTTGGATAGGATTTTTCGTCAAACGTCCCTTGAATGCTTGCTTCCAGAATGTGCTCACGTCCCGGCAAATCCTCTAAGCGCGCGCGGTTTATGCGATAAGCGTTGGCATTATTTGGGGTTAGCACAACATGGCTTTCGCTTGCGTCAATCGCGGAGCGGTCGCTGACCACGCTTTGAAGGATGGACTGATCGGCGGGCGTAATCCTCCCCTGCCGCATTGCGCCGAGAAGGGAGAGGAAGCGCGGATCGGCCTGTCGGAAGACGTGCTTGAGGGCGAGCAGAGCAAACTCGGCCTCTTTGAACGCAGGCGCATTGAAGAAATACGATCCGCCATAGCGATCCTGCAAAATCTCAACCTCTTCCCCGCGCACAACGGGCGGCAGCTGGTGCAGATCGCCAGACAGGATCATCCGCACGCCACCAAACGGTCGCTTGGACCCGCGGTTCAGCTTCAGACTGCGATCAATCGCGTCCAGCATGTCTGCGCGGACCATAGAGATTTCATCAATGATGATGGTCTCAGCGGCTTTCATCAGGCGCGCCGTGCGTAGGCGTTTGACGTCCGTCGGTTCAATCAGGCGCGGCGGAAACTTAAAGAAAGAGTGCAGCGTCTGACCACCCGCATTCATCGCTGCAACGCCGGTCGGCGCCAGCACAATCGCGCTATCCCCCGCATGCTCCATGAACTTGCGCAGCAGCGTGGTTTTGCCGGTGCCGGCCCGCCCGGTCAGAAACAAATTGCCCTGCGCGCCTGCACCGCTCGCGACCCATTCGGCGGGTTTTGCGTAGACGGTATCCGGAACAAGGTCACCTGAAACTGCGGGCAAATCACTCATAGGGCTAGCCTTAGCGGCGTTCTCCGCGATATGCGAGAGCATGACCGATACACCGCACACCGACGCGATTGAAGACCGCTCCCCCGAAGCCGTGGATGTCTTTCTGGAGAAAACCCTGCTGCGTCCAAACCCGCAGCTCGAGGCCGTCGCCAGAGCCAGCGAAGAGAGCGGCCTCGTCCCGCATGCGGTCAGCCCGCTTCAGGCGGAATTCCTCGCCATGCTCGTGCGTCTCACCGGCGCAAAGCGTATTCTCGAAATCGGGTGTCTGGGCGGGTATTCCGCCGTCGCCATGGCGCAAGCGCTCCCTGAAGGCGGGTCCATCCTTACAACCGAAATCGACACGCGTACAGCTGAAGTCGCGGAAGCCAATATCGACAATGCGGGCTTTGCCGATGTCATTGACCTTCGCGTCGGCCCGGCCATGGATGTCGTACTCGACCAAGTCGAAGCGAACGCCGTGTTTGATCTCATTTTCATCGACGCGGATAAGGTCAATCATCGAAACTATCTCGAACAGGCGTTCAAACTCTCCCGCGTCGGCACCCTCATCATTGCCGATAATGTGATCCGCGGCGGTGGCGTCTTGAAGGCAAAACCGCTCGGTAATTCGATCAAAGGCGTAAAAGAGATGTTTGCCTGCGCAGAAACACTGGAAGGCGTTGAGATGACGGCTCTACAGACCGTCGGCATCAAGGGCCATGACGGTATGGCGCTCTTTAGGGTCAATGCAC
>JBCBCO010000011.1:0-34960 GCA_038630445.1 Pseudomonadota bacterium
CGATCGGGAACCCGCTTCGCCTCGCTCGCCCGAAGGGCGTCAGCGCGAGGCAAAACAAAACCGCTCAGGGCTGGGAGCAAAACATGACTCTCCCGTGTTGCGAAAAATCCATCCATCCTGTAAGTGCGCACTTTGCGAAATCGGATGCCGGTCAGAAATCGGTGTCCTGCACAGAAGAGAGACAAGACGATGAAAGCCGAAGGCCATCCAGATTACCATTTCATCACGGTCGTGATGACTGATGGAACCGAATATCAAACCCGTTCAACCTGGGGCAAAGAAGGCGACCGTCTGGTCCTCGATATTGACTCCAGCTCACATCCGGCCTGGACAGGTGATCGTAACGCCAATCTTGATCGCGGTGGCCGTGTCTCTCGCTTTAAGGACAAGTTCAAAGGCTTCATGTAGACCCCTGTTTACAGCTCGTTTCAAAAAGCCCGGCCATTGGTCGGGTTTTTTCGTCTCAAAACATGGCTTGACTTATCGTTTTTCAATAAGTAATTGGAGCATGCGTTCAGGATCAAAGTTTAACCTCTTGCCTCTTAGGAGCTTGAAATGATCCGTATTTTATCCACCGCCGCCATAGCCGCGCTTGCATTTTCACCTGTCGCTCTGGCTGAAACTAAAACCTTTGACGTCAGTGGCTTTGACAAACTCGATGTCTCTGCCGGTCTGGATGTCGAATTCACCACCGGTGGTGCTTATTCCGTCAGCGCTGAAAACCGCAAAGGCGACTTTTCAGACATCGAAGTCTACACAAGCGGTAATACGCTTTACCTCAAACGTCCCAAGCGCACCGGCTGGGGCTGGGGAAGCCGTAAGCGTTACGCAGTCACGGTCTCGGCTCCGGCGCTATCAAGCATCGAAGCCTCATCCGGTTCCGATGTGACGGGGTCCGGCCTTACTGGAGATAGCATCAACATCCAAGTGTCTTCTGGCGCTGATGTCACCGTTCGCAATATCGAGGGCGGCACAGTTCGCTTGCAAACCAGCAGTGGCTCTGACCTGACAGCGAGTGGGACTTGTGAATTGGTTCGCGCTGATGCCTCTTCTGGGTCCGACATCAATGCGGGCAAATTGGTTTGTGCGGACGGTCGCGCTGAAGCCTCTAGTGGGTCTGACATTACCGTTCACGTGACGGGTAAAATGACGGCGGACGTGTCTAGCGGTGCTGACGTCAATGTGCGTGGAAATCCAACTGAGACTGAAATTGACAAATCAAGCGGCGGAGACGTGAATATCCGCGGCTAATCGAAGTCGAAATCGTCGATCTCATAGCCCGGGTCAGGCCAGCTGAGGTTCATATCCTCAAGCGCGCCACGCACGATCCGGGCAATCATCGCATTGCGCCGTGTGCGACTATCCGCAGGCACAATGTACCAGGGCGCATGCTCGGTTGAGCAGCGCTGAACCGCGGTCTCATAAGCGTCCATGAAATCAGGCCAGAGCTTGCGATCTTCAAGATCACCGGGATTGAACTTCCAGAGTTTATGGGGCTCCGTCAGGCGCTCCCTTAGCCGAATGCCTTGCTCTTCATAGCCGACATTCAGCATGAATTTCAGAACCGTGACGCCGTTTTCAGAGAGATGCTTTTCGAACGCATTGATCTGGTCATAGCGCTGCTCAATGGCCTCGGCAGAGGCAAATTCGCGGACTTTGACGACGAGCACATCTTCATAGTGTGAGCGATCAAAAATGCCGATCCGGCCCTTACGCGGAACCGCAGCGTGGACGCGCCAGAGATAATCATGCGCCAGTTCGATCTTGCTAGGCGCTTTGAAGGCTTTGACCTGCATACCGAGCGGGCTCGTATAGGCGAAGACGTTTCGGATCACGCCGCTTTTGCCGGACGTATCCATGCCTTGCAGGACAACCAGAAGCGCACGGTCACCATTGGCGTAGAGCTTGTCTTGCAGCTCGTTGATGACTTTTGCGTCGTCCTTCAGAGACTTTCTCGCGTCGTCTTTGTCCGGAAAGAGAGACCGGTCGCCGGTATCGCGATCTGAGAGCTTGAAAGGATCACTCGGGTTCGCAATCAGGGCATTGCGAACTGATCCTATACTTGGTTCAGTCATGCCTACTTGTCCAATCTGTAAATATCGATGCCATATTCACAAATGGTCGTCGTACATTCGAGCATTGAGACGTTGAGATTATAGCGACTCACCAAGGGAACCATAAAAAATTCAAGCATCGGCATATCTGTCCCGCTAATGTCCTGAGCTTCAATCTCGATTTCATCAGGATCGGTTAGAATGGCGCTTTCAATCGTCAAACCAAGGCCACTACAGTCAATGTCGCAGACGCCGATAACGGGATAATTCTGAAATCCGTCTAGCTCTTCAAGGTCAATGTCGACCTCGTCACCTGCGCCCAGATACCATTGCTTATTAAAGACTTTTACCAGAGAAACGCCGTTCTGGCCGGCTTGTTCGCTCACTTGGTTTTCAATATTGGATAACTGGTCCTCGACGCTTTGCGCATTTGCAACGCCTACAATACCCATAAGGCAAATCGCTGAAAGTACTCCTGCAAGTCTAGACTTAATTTGTTTCATTTTTTCCCCTCGTTCTAAGGCTATCGACCACGCAATTGAGGAAGCTGCAATCTGCGTGCTGTCAAAGTTGGGTAAATAAAAAAGCCGCGCCATGACAGCGCGGCTTTTGAAAACTGAAACAGACCTCTTCTTAAGAGGAGTAGAATTCGACGACCTGGGCCGGTTCCATTTGCACCGGATACGGCACGTCTGAAAGTTCCGGCATGCGCACATAGGTTGCGCTCATCGCTTTTGGGTCGACTTCAATGTATTCTGGCAAGTCGCGCTCGGGTGAACCCAGCGCTTCGAGGACGAGCGCCATGTTGCGGGATTTTTCTTTGATCTGAACGACATCGCCCGGGACAACGCGGTAAGAGGCAATGTTGACCTTCTTACCGTTCACAGTGACGTGGCCGTGGTTCACGAACTGACGTGCAGCGAAAATTGTCGGCACGAATTTCGAGCGATAGACGAACGCGTCGAGACGGGACTCGAGCAGGCCGATCAGGTTCTCTGCCGTGTTACCCTTGCGGCGGGCCGCTTCGTCATAGGTGCGGCGGAATTGTTTCTCTGTGATGTCGCCATAGTAGAATTTCAGTTTCTGCTTGGCCATCAGCTGCAAGCCGTAGTCAGAGGTTTTGCTGCGGCGGTTCGGGCCGTGCTGTCCTGGCTTGTTTGGGCGTTTGTTGACAGGGCTTTTTGGGCGGCCCCAGATATTCTCACCAACGCGGCGATCAATCTTATACTTCGTCGAGTGACGACGTGACATGGCATCTATCCATTTTTGACGTGGGCTGGTTCGTCCGCTTCACTGGGACAAACGATTACAACGGCAGCACCACACCGACCCGTAGTTAAGCGCTGTCTAGAACAGGACAGAGTGACAAGAGTCAAGCACTGGACACAGACCCTAATTCATTTGCGGGTCGAGATAGTCCGCCATGATCGTGTTGTCGGCTTTTTCCTGTCGCCATGTATAGACCGCGATACTGATCCAGACCGCGTGAAAGGCTAGGCCTGAGGCGATAGCGAGCCAGCCCGGTACGGCGCCAATGTGGGCGCGGTAGATGTATTCTTCCAGGCTCTGCGCGTCGGCAGGATGAATGGCGATCTTTGCGAAATAAGCGAGGCCCTGAATGCCAAAAATCCAACCATAATTGCGCCGGATGCGTCGCCCGAGGGCGCGTAAGGCGCTGATGCGGAACTGCGGGCGTTGATAGTCATCTGAAAGCGGGGAGCCTTGGTCTTGAGGAATCGTGATCCCTTCGCCCTTGAGGATTGGGACATAGATGGCGAGCTCTAGCAGTCGTGCACGGAACTTCCAGACCGTAAAATAGCGGTAGCGTCGTGCTTCAAGTATGAGAAACATAACGGATAGCAAACCGACCAGAACAATTGGCAGGGGAGAGGAATTAGCCGTGGCGAAACTGACGGAGAGGGCGATCCCGGTGGAGACAACGGCCCAGTTCGTTGTCATGTCCAGACGCTGCCGCCAGATGGTCGAGCGGTAGATTTCTGCGCGATAGAGGTGCGCGAGGGCACCGGCTTCCGCGCTGCCGCAAATCGGTTCGATTGGATCAGCTTCAGGATCAGTCATTGAGGCATCATAGCACGATCTGATTAATCAGCTATTTGCGCGATCTGAGCGTCACAATATCCGAAGTCTGCAATCAGGCGGAAGCCATCGATGGCCTGATGAATATCACGCGTGTCATCAAGTGGTGATTCTGTATCGATGGCTGAAATTACGCCAGCGGCATTGTTTGAAAGGCGCGCTTCCCAAAATTTATAATTCAGGCTGTCAGGACGTTTGAGCAATTGTAGAGACTGATCGAAGGTCTCTCTGTCACATCGTAAAGCTGCTAATTCTGCTGATGCATGAGCATAGAGTTGCTGTTTAAACTCATCTGCATGGCGAGCGAGTTCCAATAGGGTTTCGTTGAGGCGTCTTGCGTCGCTAGGCGCAGTCTCTAGCCGGCTTACACCGGTAGCGAGCAGGGCGTCCGGCGTAGCATAGCGGAGCGTTCCATTCGGACGGTGTGCCTCAGCGATGAGGGCGTTGATACCACCGCGTTCCAGATAAGGTTGGGCGCGCTGCCAGCCATAATCGTAATTGGACCGCATGCCACCATCCGCAAAAGCCTTAATCAGCTGAAACGCGCGCACATGTTTTTCTTCGGGCAGCCCGTTGGCGATTTCGGTGAGTGTTTTCACAAGCCGGTCGCGATCCACGTCAGCACGTTCGGCCTGCGCATAAAATGTCAGAGCAAGACTTATAAAAGCAGCGATAACGACCCTCATGGTGGTAATTATAAGCATGATTTCTGAACCAAGGCTGAGCCGCGACAGGCAGTGTGTGTTTGTGTGCATTGCAACAAAAGCTTGGACACGGACGCAAACACTATAATTTAGCGTCACACAGGGGCTTAGGCCTCGGAACAGGGCTGAGCATTCATGGCTGATGACAAGAAGCTGAAAAAGAACCTGACGCTGTTTGACGTGTATGCCATTTCAACCGGCGCGATGTTCAGTTCCGGGTTTTTCCTCCTTCCGGGAATTGCTGCCAGCTATACCGGCGACAGTGTTTATCTCGCCTATTTGGTTGCAGGGTTTCTGATTCTGCCGGCGATGTTCTGTATGGGGGAATTGTCGACCGCCATGCCGAAGGCGGGCGGGACGTACTATTTTCTGGACCGCGCGCTGGGCCCGCTCTTCGGGACGATTGGCGGACTGGGATCCTGGGTGGCCGTGATCTTCAAAAGCGCTTTCGCGTTGGTCGGCATGGGGGCCTATCTTAGCCTGTATATCGACGTGCCAGTTGTTGCTCTGGCCGTGATTTTGACCGTGGTTTTCGGCCTCGTGAATACGTTCGGAGCGAAAGAAACGACGCTTTTGCAGCGGATTTTGGTCGGCACTTTGGTGGTCATCCTGGCGGCGTTCACGATTCTGGGTCTGTCAGAGACTGGCTTGGCGGATAGCTGGCAGCCAAATGCGGGGGATGAAGCGTTTTTCTCCGGCGGTGTTGTGGGGTTCATTTCGACGATTGGCCTCGTTTTCGTGTCCTATGCAGGCCTGACAAAAGTCGCGTCTGTGGCGGAGGAAATTCAGAATCCGGATCGTAACATTCCGCTGGGCATGGTGCTCTCCCTGATCACGGCGACAGCCATCTATACGATGGGGACATTGGTCATCATCAACCTTCTGCCGCCTGAGGAATTGCACGGAAGCCTGACACCGGTTGCCGATGCGGGTGAGATGTTTTTGGATTGGGTTCCTGCTGATCTCGGCATTATCCTGATTGTTGTGGCGGCCATTGCGGCGTTCGCGTCGACGGGGAATGCAGGCATTCTGTCGGCTTCGCGCTATCCGTTCGCGATGGCGAAGGATAAGCTTGTGCCAAAGCGTTTTGCGGAGATCGGAAAGTTCGGAACGCCTGTTTTTGCCATTATGGTCACAGTTGGGACGATGATTGCGGTGATCCTGCTGTTTGATGTGGAAGCCGTTGCGAAACTGGCCTCTGCCTTTCAGCTTTTATTGTTCGGGCTCGTCTGTCTGGCAGTGATTGTGATGCGCGAGAGCCGGATTGCGAGCTATAAGCCCGGATTCAAATCGCCGCTTTATCCCTGGACGCAGGTTGCGGGCATTCTGATTAGCTTCTGGTTGATCGTTGAGATGGGTATTCTCTCGATTGGCTTTACCGGCATGGTCGTGATCGTCTGCGCATTTTGGTATCAGTTCTACGCGTCTGGCAATCTGCAGCGGCGCGGGGCGATTTTCCATATCCACGAGCGCCTCGGGCAGATGCGCTATGAAGGCCTTGAGCGCGAATTGATGACGATCATTCATGACCGCACGCAGGATCAGAACCTGTCGTATGAAAATCTCGTCGCGCGCTGTGTCGTGCACAATTACCGCGTTGGCAGCTATTCGCGCGACATGTTGGTCGAGGAAGTGAAGAACGTGGCGCACTCTGCCTTTGAGATCGAAAGAGACGATCTGGATGCTGTCTTTTCGTCCGGGCCGGCCTCTCTCAATCCATTGAGTGAGCGTGTTATGCTCGTCTATCGCAGTCATGAGTCGATTAAGCGCCCTGAATTGATCGTGTTCCGCTTTAGCGAGCAAACCAAAGTCGCGATTGAGGGCTTTGAAGATGTTCACACAATCATGGTTCTGATTTGCCCGCGCACGCCTGCGGGTCTGGACCTACGTTTGGCGGGTCACTTGGCTGAAGTGGTTCAGTCCTATGACTTTGATCGGCGCTGGCTGTCAGCGGCGAGTGATAAGGACATGAATGAGATCCTGATGCGTGATGATCACTTCTTGCACGCGCCGATCCATGATTTTCCATATCTGGAGCAGCATGTCGGTGAGCCCCTGTCAGAGTTTGAGCTACCGGATAGTTGCCTGATTGCGCTGATTGAGCGGGATGGGAATACGATAATTGCAGCGCCGAAAGAGGTCCTGCAGCCTGGAGACTATGTTGCCATTATTGGTGAGCCGGAGGACCTGGTACGGCTCAAAAAGGGTGATTTCTAACCGCGGCCCCGATAAGGCGCGACGCCTGTTTCAGGCACGTATAACCCTTTCGGAACATCGCCTGTTTGCCAGAAGACATCGATGGGAATGCCGCCGCGTGGATACCAGTAGCCGCTGATGCGAAGCCAGCGCGGGCTTAAGAGGTCAGCGATGTCCTTGCCGACGCGCAGCGTGCAGTCTTCGTGAAAGCCGCCATGATTGCGGAAGCTGGTGAGATAAAGCTTGAGGGACTTGCTTTCAACGAGCCAATCAGCGGGCGCGTAGTCTATGACGAGATGCGCGAAATCCGGTTGGCCTGTCACAGGACATAGCGAGGTAAACTCAGGACAGACAAAACGCGCGAGGTAGAGCGTGTCCGGATGTGGGTTCGGGACACGTTCGAGTGTCGCTTCATCCGGCGAAGACGGCGCACCAATCTGTTTGCCGAGTTGGTCAAGACCGGAATAGATATCTTTCTCTGCCATGACCTAAAGTCCTAAGCCAAATGTTGGAATGAGCTCAAACCGGAGCCCCATGTAAAGGGCGTAGCCTGCAAGCAGGATGGCCCCTTCCCATCGTGCAATGCGCTTTCCTGTAAAGGCGAAAAGGCCAAGCAGGAAGACGGAAAGGATGATCGCGCCAATATCCGTCCATGTGACGAGCGCCCCAGCATACTGCATGGCCTCAACGGCAATTGGCAGGTCAAGACTAAAGACGATACCGCCATTCAGAACACTAAATGGATAGACGATGGCGGAGATTCCTAGAATTCCGAGAATATTAAACACGTTTGAACCGAGTACATTTCCAAGCGCGACGTCGGCATTGCCTTTGCGCGCTGCAATCACGGCTGTGGCCAGTTCAGGCAGGCTGGTTCCGATGGCGACGATTGAAATGCCGATCACGGTTTCAGACACGCCGATCAGTCGGGCGGCTTGAGCGCCGCCATCGACCAGAAACCGTGCGCCGATAATGACGCCGACAATACCACCGACAGCGAGCAGAAGGGCCAGCCAGATGGGATCATCATGATCAAACTCTTCCGCCTCTCCCGCATGCATTTCTGCAGCGGCGCTTGTTTCTCTTCGATCAAGCAGGACCGAGCCTATAAGGTAGGCAAGCAGTAGTGCTGAAAGGGCTATGCCTGTCACTCTGTTAAAGAGATCGAGATAGACAAGCACCGCAAACAGGATTGTGACAGCCACCATGAAGATGCCGTCGCGCGCGAGCGCTCGCGGTTGAGTTATGATGGGTGTGATCAGTGCTGCTGCCCCAATAACCAGTAAGACATTTGCGACGTTAGAACCGATGACGTTGCCGACGGACAGACCCACTGAGCCTTGCGACAGGGCTTCGAGGCTCGTCACCAATTCAGGCAGGCTTGTTCCGAACCCGATTAAGGTCAATCCGATAATAAATTCAGATAGGCCGAGCTTTCGGGCGACCCCCACAGATCCGCGCACGAGGGCTTCGCCGCCAATGAATAGCAGGACAAAACCAGCGATGATCAGGACCGCAATCATGCAAACAAACCCTCCGGAAGCGCCACACATATGGCGTACACCGCCCTGAATGCAAAGGGGCGCTTAGCGGTTGTGGATGATCCCGATTGTCAGTTTTCGCTTGCTGCAAGGTCTGCAACGTAGCACATGGCGCGCTCGGGGCTTCGGCTCTGAGATTCGTGGAGTCCAAAGTGACAGATCAAACCAAAGCTGACGAGCAAGTTCCGCTGAGCGCAATCGAGCGCCAGTTGCCGCTGCCGCTTTGGGAACTTGTGCCGATGGTTGCCGGAATGATGGCACTGAACGCGCTCGCCATTGATATCATGCTGCCTGCGCTGAGTGAGATTTCCAGTTTTTACTATCTGACGAATTCGAATGATCAGCAGCTTGTCATTTTCGCTTACGTTGCAGGATTTGGCGTACCGCAGCTTGTTTTTGGGCCGATTTCAGACCGGTATGGCCGCAAGGGTTTAGTCGGCATTTGCCTGATCGGATATATCATTGCGGGCTTCGCGTGCATGGCGACGAGTGCTTTCTGGATGCTGCTGGTCGTTCGGTTTATTCAGGGCGTGTTTGCGGCCGGCGTGCGGGTCATCGCGGTCTCCATTGTGCGTGATTTGATGGCGGGGCGAGCGATGGCGCGGGTCATGTCGCTCGTTATGACGGTTTTTATGGTCGTGCCAATTATTGCGCCACTTATAGGAGAAGGTGTGATGCTCATCGCGCCGTGGGAATGGACATTCGGCGTGCTGGGTTTGGCGGGTTTCGGCATGCTCATCTGGACGCAATTGCGCTTGCCTGAAACGTTAGCGCCGGAAAATCGTCAGCCGCTGAACCCGAGACAAACGGCGAGCGCTTATAAGCAGACCCTGACGACCCGTGTGACCTTTGGCTACATGGCGGCGAGCGGTGTGATCTTTGGAGCTCTGTTTGCTTTCGTTGCCTCCTCAGAGCAGGTTTTCCGGGACACGTTCGGGATGGAGAAGACATTCACGCTCTGGTTTGCGGGGGTTGCCGCCTGTCTTGCCGTCGCGAATTTCACCAATTCCCGTATTGTGGAGCGGATCGGCATGCGCCGGATAAGTCATACAGTGATGTTCCTGTTTATTGGCCTGGCGGGGCTGTCAGTTGTTTTAATGAGCGTGTTTGGAGAGAGCATTTGGATTTTCTATCCCCTGTTTTGCCTGACATTTGCGTGTTTTGGGATGATGGGATCGAATTTTTCAGCACTGGCACTTGAACCGCTCGGCAAGATCGCCGGGACAGCAAGCGCGGCTTACGGCTTTGCGACCAGCACAGTGGCCAGCGGGTTTGGGTATCTGGTCGCAAGCCAGTTTAACGGGTCAGTTATTCCCGTGATGATCGGCTTTATCGGGTTGGGGCTTTTATCGCTGTGCTTCATCCTTTGGACGGAAAAGGGCGAGCTTTTCTGAGGGCTGATCTGTGGATAATCAGTGTGTATTAGTGTATACTTCAAATACTTGGAGGATATTCTGATGCCAAAGTACGAACCAAATAAATGGAATAAGCCCGGCGTTCAGCAGTCGAATAATTGCTACAATTATGCGACCAATCAGAGGAACGAACCGAAACCCAATAAGCCCTTACCAAAGACAGCGACACCGGGAAATTCGGCTGGAATTGAACCTGGGCTAAATCAGCAATTTGTGCTTCAAACGCCTAGCGGTATTTTGATCGGAAATTATTGGACGTTTACGTGTAAGTCGATCAAAATTGGATGCGTTTCAGACGGATTGAGTGATCCGAACGCCGACGGAAATTGTGCAGAGACATGCTGGAAAGTTGCATACTATAATCTTCCACCAAAACCGAAGAGCCGCCCACCCGTGACGGGCGATTTTCATTTCGTCCGGCAAGATTCCGATGGGAAATGGTCTCATAAGCCAGGAAAAAATATCGTTACGCGTTATAAGTACAATCCGAAGACAAAACGGTACGATAAAGACGCCGGTGAAATTACAGATCCTGAGAAAGATAATGTGGGAGACGGCTATGAATTTTGTGGGTATCTATGCTGCTGTCCAGACGTAGAAGTTGCCATGTCTGAGCCGCCAGAGCGACCTGACGATCAGGCTTATGCATCGATTACGCCCGCTGACTCACCATCTTCAATCCCAACACACCTGCTTGTCCTTGAGCCAGGTCAGATGGACAGCCTCATTGGTCAAATTGCCTCAAAGATCGGGACGGGGTGGACAGACGGTTTCTGGGAAGGTGATCTCGTTGCAACGGTTGCGTACACTCCTAATACAAACCGCGATGAGGATCAGCTTCTTGTCTATAAAGATGGTTTCACGCTGTGGCGTGGTTTTGCGCAGTCCCTACCGGACCCAGACGGTCTGGCCGCGTCCATCTTTTCGACCAAATCCCTAAACGAAGGTGGATTAGGCGCTTTTAAGGACTTTGAACAAGATTCACTTATAAAACGCGAAGAATAAGAGCAGAAAGGCTAAGCCTCGCGCCATTTTCCATTGCTCAGACCATCAATTGCCCACTCTCCGATTGAATATCTGATCAGGCGCAGGGTTGGGTGACCTATGGCGGCTGTCATGCGTCGGACTTGTCGATTGCGGCCCTCTTTGATCGTCAATTCGATCCAGCAGTCAGGAACGGATTTGCGGAAGCGGATTGGAGGTGTGCGCGGCCAGAGATCGTCCGGTTCGTCTATCCAGCGCACTTTTGCAGGCGCGGTTCGTCCGTCTTTCAGATCGACACCGCGCCTTAGCGTCTCCAGGGCGGCTTCGTCCGGGAAGCCTTCGACCTGTACGTAATAGGTTTTGGGTGTTTTGTGTTTTGGATCACTGATACGGTTCTGCAGGCGGCCATTATCGGTTAGGACGAGCAGACCTTCACTGTCCTTATCCAATCGCCCAGCCGGATAGACGCCCGGAACATCTATGAAATCTGAAAGGGTCTGGCGTTTGGACGCTTCAACGCCTTTATCGGTGAATTGCGACAGGACATTGAAGGGTTTGTTGAACAGGATGATCCGGGTCAAACGGTTTCCAGCCAGCGCGCCTCAACCACATCGACGACATCGTCAATGATCTCTGTGATCATGAAGTCTTTCGGTGTGTAAACGCGCCGCACACCCATCTGGCGCAGGGCCTGTTCGTCTTCGTAAGGGATGATGCCGCCAACCACGAGTGGGATATCATCAATGCCTTCTCTTTGCATTTCAGCGAGAACATCTCGGACGAGATCGAGGTGGCTGCCGGAGAGGATTGATAGGGCCAGCACGTGTGCATTCGCCTCTTTCGCCTGCGCGACGATTTCAGACGGGGTGAAGCGGATGCCTTCATAGATCACTTTCATGCCGCAGGCCCGCGCGCGTGAGGCGATCTGTTCTGCGCCGTTTGAATGGCCATCTAGGCCCGGCTTTCCGAGCACATAAGTGAGCTGTCGGCCTAGTTTTTCGGAAACGGCTTCGACACGGGCTTTGGCTTTTTCGATGTCTTCATCGCCGCCGGTCTCGATGGAGAGGGCCACGCCTGTCGGGCCGCGATACTCGCCAAAGATTTCGCGTAAAGCACCGCCCCATTCACCGGTCGTCATGCCGGCTTTGGCGGCAGCGATGCTGGGTTCCATGATGTTGCCGCCATCGCGAGCGGCTGCTTTCAAGTCGTTGAGTGTCGCCTGTACGACGGCTTCATCGCGCTGGGAGCGCCACTTTTTCAGGGCTTCAATCTGTTGACGTTCCACCATTGGATCGACGGTTTGGATGGCATCATTGCCTGCGCCGAGCGGGCTGTCTTCGGTCTGGGTGTAGGCATTGACGCCAACGACCTTGAGTTCGCCGCTTTCAATGCCCCTGATCCGGTCAATGTGTGATCCCACCAAGTTTTCTTTCATGTAGCCAACCGCCTCAACCGCGCCGCCCATATCATCGATACGGGAGAGCTCATCACGCGCCATGTCTTTGAGCTGATTGGTTTTTCCCTCAACGACGTGACTGCCGTCGAACAGGTCTTCATATTCTAAGAGGTCGGTCTCAAAAGCGAGGATTTGCTGCATGCGCAGGGACCATTGCTGATCCCATGGACGCGGCAGGCCGAGCGCTTCATTCCAAGCCGGAAGCTGCAGGGCTCGGCAGCGCGCGCGCTTGGACAGCGTCACCGCGAGAGCCTCAATCAGGATGCGGTAGACATTGTTTTCGGGTTGCGGCTCCGTCAGGCCGAGCGAGTTGACCTGCACGCCATAGCGAAAGCGTAGTGCTTTTGGTTCGTGTACGCCGTAACGCTCTTTGCCGATTTCTTCCCAGAGGTCGACGAATGCGCGCATTTTGCAGAGCTCTGTGACGAAGCGAACGCCTGCATTCACGAAGAAAGAAATTCGGCCAAAGACGGTTGGGAAATCTTCTTCCGGGACCTGACCGCCTGCTTTGACGGCGTCGAGAACCGCGCACGCTGTTGCCAGAGCATAGGCCAATTCCTGTTCCGGTGTCGCGCCGGCTTCCTGCAAATGGTAGGAGCAGACATTGAGCGGATTCCACTTCGGGACCTCCGTGTAGCACCAGCTGACCATGTCGCTGATCAGGCGCATGCTGGGTTGCGGCGGGAAGACATAGGTTCCGCGCGAGAGGTATTCCTTAATGATATCATTCTGTGTCGTGCCGCGTAGTTTCGCGCGATCGTCACCGCGTTCATCAGCCAGCGCGACATAGAGGGCAAGCAACCAGGCCGCAGGGGCGTTGATCGTCATGGACGTGTTCATTTCTTCCAATGGAAGCTCAGCGAAGAGCGTGCGCATGTCGCCTAAATGGCTGACAGGGACGCCGACTTTGCCAACTTCGCCGCGCGCCAGAATATGGTCGCTGTCATAGGCGGTCTGGGTGGGCAGATCGAAGGCAATTGAGAGGCCGGTTTGGCCCTTGGACAGGTTCTTGCGGTAGAGGAGATTGGATTTTTCAGCCGTTGAATGCCCGGCATAGGTTCTGAAAATCCATGGGCGGTCGGGAACGTGTTGAAACGCTGTATCGGCCATTTTTTCCTCCGGGCACTTTTATATTGCAATGCAACATGGCGGAGAGGAACGCTTACGGCAAGGGTAACGTCTGTTAGTCGTTTGCAAGGTCTGTCTTGTTCTGCGTGCAGGGGCAAACCATTATAGGGTCAAAGATAAAGGAATCTGCATGCCTGCCGCTCTTCTTCTGCCTGCGCTCTTGAGGGCATCCGGCCCGCTTGCTTTTATTGTGTCTGCCATGACCGCAGGTGTTCTGAACCAAAGCATCATGCTGATCCCATTGCTGGCTGTGGCCGCGACGATCACAACGATCCTGATCCGTAAATTCAGCCCGTCGCCTGTTTCTGATCTGGCTCAAATGCTCAATCCGGATGAGGCGCAGACGCAGAAGAGTATTTTTGCCGGGTCAGCTCGACGATTTGGCATTGGTATTGTGGGATACGCAGTCTGTTTTGGGTTTGCTGCGCTGATCGCGGCCCTGTTTCAGGAGACTGAGTTTAATCAGACGCTTGTCCAGTCTGATATCTGGTTTGCGGTTATTCCAGCTATCATCGCTTTGATCGGAGCGTCCATGTCTGCGCGCATGGGGGCTAATCAGATGGCTGATATGGCGGGCCAGATGCAGGCCATGTTCGCGCAAATGCAGGCTCAGAATGGCCAGACCGGTCCCTCTGAAGATGATGCGTTTACCGTCGAAGGTGAGATTATCGACAAAGATGAAGGCTGAATCGGCACCTTCACACAGCGTAAAGTGCAGCATGTTTGCAACGCACTGACGTAAAACCATTGTCTAATTGCTGCATTGCACAATTTCTTCTTGCATCAAATGACTGTGCCCGTCACTGTTGTGCGATAGTTTTGGTTGTGAAGACGTCAAAAGGCGCTCGCAATATGACAGGAGGAAGAGATGCCCGACACAATCGGTAAGGTCAGCCGCGAACAAAAAGATATTTACGCCATCGGCGAAATCCCGCCGGAATTTCATGTTCCCAAAATGATGCATGCCTGGGCGATCCGGCGCGAGCGTCATGGCCGTCCGGCGACCGCCATGCAGATCGAACAGGTCCCAGTGCCTGAAATTGATTCAGACGAAGTGCTCGTCTTGGTGATGGCGGCAGGCGTCAACTATAATGGCATCTGGGCGGCTTTGGGTGAGCCGATCTCGCCGTTTGACGGGCATAAAGAAGATTATCATATCGCCGGATCGGATGCGTCAGGCATTGTCTGGGCGGTTGGGCGCAAAGTGACCCGCGTGAAGCCCGGTGATGAAGTTGTCATCCACTGTAATCAGGACGATGGCGATGATGAGGAGTGTAATGGCGGCGATCCGATGTATTCGCCGAGCCAGCGCATCTGGGGTTATGAGACGCCGGATGGTTCTTTCGCGCAATTCTGCCGCGTTCAGGCGCGCCAGTGCATGCCGCGACCGAAGCACCTGACTTGGGAAGAAAGCGCCTGTTACACGCTGACGCTAGCGACGGCCTACCGCATGCTGTTCGGCCACCGTCCTCACATTGTGAAGCCCGGTCAGAATGTTCTCGTTTGGGGCGCATCGGGTGGTTTGGGCAGTTTTGGGGTCCAACTTTGCGCGGTCACAGGCGCGCACGCGATCGGCGTTGTCGGTAGTGATGACAAGAAAGAGTTCGTCCAGTCCATGGGCGCGAAAGGCGTTCTGAACCGGAAAGACTTTAATTGCTGGGGCCAGTTGCCGACCGTAAACGGTGAAGGCTTCAATGATTATATGCGCGAATGCCGTAAATTCGGCAAAGCGATCTGGGAAGTCACGGGACGCAAAGACGTCGATATCGTCTTTGAACACCCCGGTGAGAGCACGTTCCCGGTCTCTGTCTTTCTCGTGAAGCGCGGCGGCATGGTTGTGATCTGTGCAGGAACGACCGGGTTTAACCTGACCATGGATGCGCGCTTCCTCTGGATGCGCCAAAAGCGTGTTCAAGGTAGCCACTTTGCGCACCTGAAGCAGGCCTCTGCGGCCAACCAGCTTGTGATTGATCGCCGGATTGATCCCTGCATGTCAGAGGTTTTCCCCTGGGCAGAGATTCCTGACGCGCATGAGAAAATGCTCAATAATGAGCACCTGCCGGGCAATATGGCTGTGCTGGTCAACAGCCCGAAACCGGGCTTGCGCACGGTTGAGGATGTTCTCGAGGTTGGGCCGCTGCCGGTCTAATTGATTACAGGAACAAAGCTTTCAGGGACCGGCTGCACTTCGGTGATGCCGGTCTCGCTATCTGGGTCGATCTCGTAGATTGCAAGCGCACGTTCCGCCAAACCGTCAAACTTGAAGCGGAACAGGCCGTTTAGGCCTGCAAACCCGTCTTCGCTCAGGAGTTCAGAGGGACTCAGCTCTCCGTCCTGGGAAAGCGCCATGGACAGCGCTGCGGCATCATAGGCGACGGCACCGAGCGATGTTGGGGCCTGCCCGTATTGGCGTTGATAGCGGGTCTCGAAATCCTGCATTTCGAAAGCGGGCGCAGAGGGGAACCATGCGCCATTCAGGCTCGGCTCCCGCCAGATATTGGGATCATCCCATGTGCCGAGCCCGATTAATTTGATCACGCGCGTGTCCACCCCTTCATAAGCCAGAAGAGGCGCAATCCGGCGCAGACGATTGCCGCGCTCAGGGACTAGAACAGCGACGCGTTCTCCGCGCTTGGCTGCATTCATCACAGTTTGAGCAAAGGAGCGGGCTTCAGTGTCAGGATTGATAGTTGTAGAGAGATAAAACGCGGATGTGATCATGCGGCCGCCAGCCTGCATGGCTTCGAATTCTAAGGTGCGCTGCACTTTCTGTCCGAGTTCGCTGTTGGGACCGAAATAGGCAAAGCTTGTATAGCCGCGAGAGGCGGCATAGCGGGCAATCGCGCGGACTTCTTCCTCCGGCGCGACGGATCCGAGCCATGCCCCGCCCCCAGCTACGGCGCTGTCATTTGAGAAAGCAATGATGGGTGCACCCGTTCCGCTCAGCCCTTCGCGCATGACAGGAACATTTGCACCGAAGAGCGGTCCAAAGACCATATCGACTTCTTTTTGTCTGAAACTCTCAGCAATCTCGCTCGTGCGATCGACGGCACCGCGTGTGTCTTCTGGAATGATCACAAAATCCTCGCCAGCATGATCAAACAAGGCGAGTTCGATTGAGGCGAGCATGCCCTCGGCCTGCTTGCGGACATTAGCGTTGGGGTGACCAAAGGGCAGAGCGACGCCTGCGCGTACAATGTCGCGGCCTTCCATAAACGGCGGGGTATAGGCCTGTGTTTCCAGTGTCTCTTCGTCTTCGACCTCGAAGTCTGTGTCTTCGTCAACGATTTCGGGATCGCTTTGATCTGTCTCAGGGACAGGATCGACGCGGGGTTGACCGGTGGAGATTGGACCAACAGGCCCTGCAGGCTGTGTCGCGCATCCGGCGAACCCGAGAAAGGCCGCAAAAAAGAGGCTTGGCGTAAGGCGCCCAAAGCGCGATGTTAGACGCGATGTCATCCGATCAATCCTCTTCGACTCATCTATTAGGCGAGCCTAAATCTGAAGGTCGGGCCACGCAACCGCTCGACCCCGGCCTTTATGTTGTTTCCACACCCATCGGCAATCTTCGCGACATTACCTTGCGGGCGCTTGATGTGTTGTCATCCGCTGACGAAATTTTAGCCGAGGACACCAGAGTGGCCCGGCGGCTCTTAGATGCGCATAACATTCGTGCCAAAGTCAGCCCCTATCATGACCATAATGGGGCGATGCGACGCCCGGAGATTTTAGAAAAGCTGGAGGCTGGCGCATCGATTGCCCTGATCAGTGATGCCGGAACGCCGCTTGTGTCTGATCCCGGCTATAAATTGGTGCGCGAAGTGAGCGACGCGGGACATAAGGTTATCCCGGTTCCCGGTGCGTCAGCTCTACTTGCCGGTCTCGTGACGAGTGGTCTTCCGAGTGATCGCTTTATGTTTTGCGGGTTTCTGCCTGCGAAATCGGGGGCGCGTAAGGCGGAAGCTGCTGCCCTTGCGGATGTTCCTGCCTCTCTGATTTTTTATGAAACAGGACCGCGACTTACCGATAGCTTATCCGATCTCGCTGAGATTCTTGGGGGTGAACGGGAAGCAGCGGTTGCGCGTGAGCTGACCAAGCTGTTTGAGGAAACGCGGCGGGGAACGCTGCAATCGCTTGCGGACCATTACAGCTCAGTGGCGAAGCCGAAGGGGGAGATTGTTCTTTTGGTCGGGCCACCTCTTCAGCGTGAGGTGGATCAGGACGAGATTGATGACGCGCTCAAATCTGCCCTCCAAGAGATGCCTGTTAAAAAGGCGGCCAATCAGGTTGCAGACATGTTCGGCCTCTCGAAACGTGAGGCTTATCAACGTGCGCTTGTCCTGAAAGATGACTAGGCCCGGTCGCCTGTCTCGCCAGCAGGCAGAGGCCCGCGGGCGACGGGCTGAAACGTTTGCAGCTCTGTTTTTACAGGCGAAATTCTACACAATTCTCGATCGTCGCGTGCGCTTGCCGGTTGGAGAAATAGACCTGATCGCCAAACGTGGATCTGTCCTTGCCTTCGTCGAGGTGAAACAGCGCGCGAGCTTGGAAAAATGCCAAACGGCTGTTTCACTGCAGAGCTGGCGACGCATTTCAAATGCTGCCTCAGCTTGGACCAGCCAGAAGCCACATTTGGCTAATTGCGATTGGCGCTATGATTTAATTGCGGTGACGCCGCGTGCACTCCCGAAACATTTCAAAGATTTTTGGCGGCCATAGTCTCGCCTCAACCGGTGCTTAACCAAGCTGGTTAAGAGAACTGAGATGATCACGGAGATGCCCATGCCCCGCCTTTTGTCCACTTTCGCGGTTTTCGCCGTTATTCCTTTAGCGGGCGCTTGCACGACAGCAGTCGTTGGCACGGCCGCAACGGTTGGTGTCAGCGCGGCACAAGAGCGGACGACCGGCGAAGCAATAGATGATGCGACGGTTTCAAATGAGGTCAAAGGCCGTCTGTTGGCGGCGCAGAAGGGTTTTGGTGAGGTCGATGTCGAGGTTGCCGGCGGGCTGGTTCTGCTATCCGGCCGCGTCATGACGCCGGAACAAAAAGTCGAAGCTGAAAGCATTGCATGGCAGTCGCCCCGCGTGCGTGAAGTTGCCAATGAGATCAGGATTGAGCCACCAGGTGGCTTTATCGCGAATGCGAGTGATGAGGTGATCAGCACGCGCGTCCGGAGTCGTCTATTTGGATCAAGCAGCGTGAAAGCGCGCAATTTCAATGTCGAAACCTATGGCGGTGTTGTCTATCTCATGGGGATTGCAAGCAGCGCGGATGAGCTTGAGGCCGCAGCGCGTGAGGCGAGCCTTGCGGGCGGGGTTCGTCAGGTCGTTTCATACGTTCGACTGCGGGACGCACGCGGTCAGATTGTGCCTTATCGCCGCGGTGAGGCAAGTGCGCCACGCGATACGGGCGAACTTATGGGTGGACCGGGGAGCTAAATTTAACGCTTCCAAATCGGGGTGAAGTGCCCCTATAAGCGCGCTCAGGCTACTGCTGTAAGGAGCGCCAATGACCCTGCGTGTCGCGATCCAGACCGATCCACTTGAAACGGCAAATGTCGAGAGCAACACGACATTCGCCCTTGCAGAAGCCGCTCAAGCCATCGGTGCGACCCTTTTTGAGTATCAGCCGGAAGATCTGACCTATAATGCCGGACACATAACCGCTTGGGCGCGTCCGATGCGTGTGCAGCGTGTCGCTGGAACGCCAGCTCTATTTGAAGATCGTGTCCGGATTGATTTGCGCGACGATGTGGATGTGGTTCTTATGCGGCAGGATCCGCCTTTTGATATGGCCTACATCACAGCCTGCCACATCCTTGAACATCTAAAGCCTGATACATTGGTCGTGAATGATCCTGAACATGTGCGGTCCGGCCCTGAAAAGCTCTACCCGCTGGCGCTAACTCAGTTCATGCCGCCGACTTTGGTCTCGCGGGATCGCATCGCCATCAATGACTTTCGCGCAGAGCATGAGGATGTGATCGTAAAGCCGCTTTATGGCTTCGGTGGGGGCGATGTTTTCCATGTCAAACCGGGAGACAATAATTTCGGCCCGCTCATCGATCTGTTTCTTGGGCGCACGCGTGAACCTTTGATCGTGCAGGCGTTTCTCCCTGCGGTGGCTGAGGGTGATAAGCGTATCATTCTGATTGATGGTGAGGCGGTCGGTGGCTTTAATCGGGTTCCGCTCAAGGGTCATGCCCGGTCCAATCTGGCGGTTGGAGGGACAGCCGAGCCGAGTGATTTGACTGAGGCCGACATAGCAATCTGCAATGCGATTGGGCCTGATCTGAAAGCAAAGGGGCAGGTTCTTGTCGGGATTGACGTGATCGGCGGACGCTTGACCGAGGTCAACAATACGTCACCCACAGGCGTTCAACAAATTCGTGACTTTACAGGCCGTGATCCAGCCGCAATGTTCTGGAACGTTGTGAAAGATAAACTTGCCAACGCTTAAGCGTGTAGACACATAGACGGTATGAATATGAAAGCCTTGACTATAGCTAGCCTCTCCGCACTCGGCCTCGTTGGCGTCGCCTGTTCTGAGTCTGATACACCAACGCCCGAGCCTGCATCAGAGGTGACCGAGCCGGTGATTGAAACATCGGCACCTGCAGAAGATAGCGATTTTAATCTCGATCTGTTCGAAGATGATAGCGGAGACAATGGCTTTAATATCGGGTTTGAGGATGATCCGGGAGACGGCTTAGGTGGGTTCGATTTCGGCGATGATGACGGGACGAGCCTGTTTGAAGACATCCCTGCCATTCAAGCGCCACCGACGCTTGGCGAAGACGAAGAGCTCGTCGAAGTGCCTGACGTTCCCACGATAGACGAGGACGAAATTATTCGCCTCCCGGAATAAAGTTCTTTATTTGTTCTAATCTCTGTGTTAACCATTCTTCCGACCAAAGGAGAGTGGCTTGGTTTGCAGGATTGGAACATTTGCCTTTGAGGGCGTTGAAGCAAAGCTTGTCGATGTTCAGGTCCAGATGGTTGGGTCGTCGCAACCATCCTTTCATGTTGTTGGCCTGCCGGACAAAGCCGTTGGTGAAAGCCGTGAGCGTGTTCGCGCCGCTTTCTCAGCCATTGGATTAGCGCTTCCTCCCAAACGGATCATTGTAAATCTGGCCCCTGCTGATCTGCCCAAGGAAGGCAGTCACTATGACTTGGCCATCGCGCTCGCAATTATGGCGAGTATGGGCGTTATTCCGCCGGATGCGCTGGATGAGCACGCGGCGATTGGCGAATTGTCTTTGGACGGCCGACTGGTGCAGACATTGGGCGTGTTGCCAGCCGCGATGCAGGCACTCGATCTGGATTTGCGTTTGATTTGTCCTGAGGTTTGCGGGCCGGAAGCGGCCTGGGCCGGTGAGGGTAATCTGGCGGCACCGAACCTGATCAGCCTGATCAATCATTTTTCAGGGCGCGCGCCTTTGTCTTGTCCGCCACCCGGCGAACTGGCAGATGACGTCGTCTTGCCTGATCTGCGTGATGTAAAGGGGCAGGAAGGCGCGAAACGTGTCCTTGAGATTGCAGCTGCCGGTGGGCACAATTTGCTCTATTGCGGGCCGCCGGGGTCCGGAAAATCCATGCTGGCCAAACGTTTGCCCGGCATTTTGCCACCATTGTCAGCACGCGAATTACTGGAAGTGTCGCAAATCCAATCTGTGGGGGGCCTGTTGGAGCGCGGCCAGCTATCGAGAGCGCGGCCGTTCCGAGCGCCCCATCATAGTGCCAGTATGGCTGCATTGGTGGGCGGTGGGATGAAGGCCCGTCCGGGTGAAGTCAGTCTCGCACATCATGGCGTCTTGTTCCTGGACGAGCTTCCGGAGTTTAGCGGGCAGGTTCTCGATAGCCTTCGCCAACCCCTTGAAGATGGCGAAGTCGTTATTTCGCGGGCCAATCGCCATGTTAAATATCCAGCCAGGTTCCAGCTGATTGCGGCCATGAATCCGTGCCGATGCGGTGGTGGTCCGGGCGATGCAGCCTGTCGTAAAGGGCCTAAATGCGCGCAAACCTATCAAGCGCGTCTTTCAGGTCCTTTCCTTGATCGGATCGATCTCTTCTTTGATACACCTCCTGTCACGGCGATGGATTTAACTCTCCCGCCGCCTGCAGAGGGAAGTGCGGAAATGGCGGGGCGTGTTGCTCAGGCCCGTGCGGCACAGATAGAGCGATATGCGGGACAGGAAACTCCGTCGCGTCGCGCTGTAAATGCTGATGCCGACGCCAATGCTTTGGAGGCTCATGCACAACCGGACGATAAGGGTAAAGCGCTGATCGCGGATGCTGCTGAAAAGCTGAATCTTTCGGCGCGGGCTTATCACCGGGTCCTGAAAGTCGCGCGTACAATTGCCGATCTTGATGGTGTCAGCGCTGTGCGGCGTTTACACATTGCAGAGGCTCTATCGTATCGTCGTCGCACGCCCGGTGAAACCGCAGCGCAGAATGAACACGCACTGGCTCAATAGGCTTTAAATGCCTGATACGCCTTTAAGCACAGTTTTAACGGGTCTCTGATAGTCAAATTCGGATGAGCAAATCCGATCCCCCCCTTTCCCCGGAACGGGCCTTTCTTGCGACAGCCAGTCACGAGATTCGCACGCCGTTGAATGGCATCCTTGGAACGGTTTCGCTGCTCCTGGAAACGGACTTGGATCCAGCCCAGCGCGAATATGCGGAACTTATCCGCACGTCCGGCGGGCGGTTGCTGGATATGCTCAATAATATGCTGGATGTCGCGCGGCTCGATTCCGGTGAGATGAGCATTGATGTATCTGAGTTTTCACCGCTTATTCTTGCTCAGGAAGTGGTCGAATTGCTTAGCCCGCGGGCTCATACGAAAGCGCTTGATCTTGCCGTTCGATGTTCAGCCAACGTGCCTGATCTTATCAAAACAGATGCTGGAAAAGTCCGCCAAATTCTTTTTAACTTGATTGGTAACGCGCTCAAATTCACCGATGTCGGCGCAATTTTGGTCGATTTGGACTACGCAGACGGTGCCCTCATCTGTCATGTCCGTGATACCGGGCCTGGAGTGACTGCCTCAGCAAAAGCGACACTTTTTGAGGCCTTTAGCCAGTCTCAGGCGAGTGATGCAGAGAAGGATGGCGGCGTTGGACTTGGTCTTGCGATTGTGACGCGGCTCCTCGACATTTTGAGTGGATCAATCGAACTTGAAAGCGCAAAGACCGGGGGCGCGACGTTCACTATATCACTTCCTGTGGAGCGTGTTTCAACACCGCCTCTTACCAAGACTCCAAGAGCGGCGAAAACAATTGGTTTCATTGGCTTGCCCACTGCAACACAATTAAGTGCGCTTCAGGTCCTCAGCGTAGCGGGTCACAGCACTATATCTTTACCAGCTAAAGCCAAAGATTTCGCGATCAAGGCGGATCTCATTCTGGCTGATGCAAGCCTGCCAGCGAACACGATCAAAGCGCTCAGCAGAAAAGCGCCACTCTTGATTATGCTTCGTCCAGAAGATCGCACAGAGTTGCCGCGATTCAGAGAGTGGGGCGTATCCGGTTGGCTGCTGCGTCCCTTGCGATCTGGATCACTGCTCGATCGATTGGAACTGGCACTTAGCGGTGCTGAAGCGACCGATGATGAGACGGTTGAGACCGGGTCCGCGCGGATCGTGATTGCCGATGATAACCCGATCAATGCCCTGATTGCCCAGCGCGCGTTGGAGGCAGCCGGGTTTTCGATCACCACGGCATCGAATGGCCGTGAGGCTCTCGACGTGATTGCCCAAATCAGGCCACATCTTGTGTTCATGGATTTAAGAATGCCGATCATGGATGGATTTGAGGCGATACGCCATTTGCGCGCAGACGGCAGCGATACCCCGATTATCGCGATTTCTGCGGAAATTAATCCCGATATTGAGAAGCGCGCAAAGCTTTGTGGCGCAAATGGTGTTGCTGCAAAACCTCTGGACGCCACGGCCCTGCGCCGCTTAGCCTTTGACTGGATTACCCCGGATGAACAGGTCGATGTTGCATGAGTGAATTGGCTGCTGAGGCGAAAGCGGAAAAACCACGCTTTGTTAGAGCCTTCGCAGCGCTTAAAGATCGCCGAATGCTGGCCATGCTGCTCTTATCCTTTGCAGCGGGCCTGCCTTATGGTGCGGTTCTCGGGACGTTGAATGCCTGGCTGACGACCGAAGGGATCACGCCGTCTACGATTGGTATTCTATCGATCATAACACTTGGATACTCTTTTAAATATCTATGGGCGCCTGCCTTTCAAACTCCTAAATTTGTTCCGTTTCAGCGATTGGGGGCTCGTCGGACTTGGCTATTGATGTTTCAGGTTCCGATGGCGGCGCTTTTAGCGCTTTTGGCCCTTACAAATCCGGCCGAAAATATAGGCTTTGTGGCATTTTTGGCGCTTGTGATCGCGCTGATGTCGGCCACCCATGATATCGTCCTGGACGCATGGCGAATTGAGGTGGCGCGTTCTGAAGAAGACAAAGATATCATGGCCGCTCTTTATCAGTTCGGATATAGGTTAGCGGGCTTTATTACGGGGTTTCTTGCACTCTTGCTTGCGGCCAGATTGGGCTGGACAACGGTCTACGTCTTGATTGGTGCCATGATGGTGATTGCAGCAATAGGGACGCTCATTGCGCCGGAGCCCGATGAAGATATCAATCAGGATGAGAACCGTCCCTCCTTCTTTAGCAGCATGCCAGCGACACCCCGCAGAATATCGACAGTTATTGTTTCTATTGGGTGGGTGATCGCAGCGTCTATGATCGTCTGGTTCATGACGCAAGCGTTGATTTTGGAAACCAATCCGAGTGCGCGTAACTTTGTTCGAAATCAGGGGCCGATCATCGTCGGTCTGACCGTTATGATGCCGGCCATGATTGCCGCGTACTTGCTCTATAATTTTAGACCAGTTGCACAGACAGGTGTTAGCGGTAGCGAAGGGGGAAGTATCTCCAGAGCGCTTTTCCGTGCGATTTTTGATCCCTTGCTTGACCTAATCGAACGCATGCGCTGGGGGGTGATTTTGGTCCTGCTTCTCGCACTGACCTATAGATTTACCGATGCGGTTTGGGGGGCTTTTGCTTACCCGTTTTATCTGGATGATCGCTTTGGCGCGCTTCATCACACGATGGATGATGTTGCGATTGCCTCGAAATTTTTCGGAGTTCTGATGACGATTGCGGGTGCTGCTTTGGGCGCGGTTGTCATCGCCTTCATCGGACGTATGCCTGTTTTGATCATTGGGGCTGTTTTGGCGGCAGCGACAAATCTTTTATTCGCTGACTTGTCTGCAGGCGGTGCGGGCATGGATGCTTTTCTTGCTTTTACTTATCTGGACGGACCGCTGATTGCATTTGCAGAATGGGCCGCGGTGATTTCGCCGGACCCGGTCGCGCCTGATCAGGGTCAACGCATGGCCCGTTTGATGATGGCGATTGCGGGGGAAAATCTCGCAGGGGGTTTTGCGAGTGTTGCGATCGTTGCTTATCTCACATCCGTTGTGAATCCGCGTTTTGCGGCGGTTCAGTATGCGCTTCTGGGATCCCTGACGATGCTTCTTGGAACCCTTGGTCGGGCATGGCTTGGTGAGATGATTGAGGCTGAAGGATATTATAGCGTTTTCATCATCACATTCTGGCTCGGAATGATCGCTGTTGCTCTTTGTATAATTGAAGCAGTTCGGCGTGCCTTTGCGGCGCGAGATCAGGAATTAGCGCCGGCCTGATTGCTCTCCAGCATCGCTGCATGGCCCCGCGCGGCGTCCGGTGTCAGCGCGAAGTCGTTGAGGTCCGGGACGCGTCCGAAGGCGATTTTTGCACCGGCATAGCCGCCTGGCGGCTCTTTTGTGAGACCCAGGGAGACGATGCATTCCCCGCTGCGGGCATTGAGTTGATCCATGACATCTGTGAGCGTTTCCCACCGCGCCCGATTTGAGCGCTGTTCGGCTTGTTCAAACAGATCCTCAGAGGTTTGCCCTTCAGGGTGAATGCCGTGCAGCATGACGGAGACTTTCTTGAAATGTCGTGCCTTTGTGACCGCGCAACCCAGATCGAACAGGCGGTTCATTTCTGTGAGGAATGTGTGGTCATCACGGGCGGGGAAAAACCGCGTTTCGCGGCCCCAACGGCGTTTGTCGGGTAGCCCTAGGGAAATGCTTAGAGATTGGGCCGTGTAATGCTCTCGCCGCAATCGCCGTGCTGCCTTGACGGTCAGAAGGCGCAGACAATCGCGTGCCTTTTCCGGCGTGCGCCAATCGGCTGACAATATGCGCCCGTGCCCGAACATTCTGCGTTCTGTTTCAGGCCGCGAGACAGCATAGCCTCTCAAAGAGGCCCACATCCGCTCGCCTTCCACATTGTTCCAGATTTTACGGGCATGTTTTGGGGACAGGTTCCATAGCTCTTCGACTGTGTTTACGTTGGCGCTTTGCAGTCGCCGTTCCATATTCTGTGAGATCCCGGGGAGGTCTGTCAGCGACAGATCAAACAGGCGACCGGGCAAATCCTCAGGTCGCAGGATGACTAAACCGTCAGGCTTATTCATTTCTGCAGCAACTTTGGCGAGAAACTGATTGGGTGCGAGACCTATTGAGCAGGTCAGGTATTCGCCGAATTCTTCGTGAAGCGCGGCTTTAATGTCGCGCGCGATTTGCCTGCATCGCTGTCGCTCACGCCCGATCAGTTCGCATTCCATCTCATCGACCGACCAGACTTTTTTGACTGGGACAAACCGGTCGATCACTTTCAAGATGCGATGATGCAGTTTTACATAATCATCGTGGCGGGCCATTGGCAGCGCGATGTGCGGGCAGAGTTCGCGGGCTTCTTTCACACTGGTTCCGCGCTTAATCCCGTACTTCTTCGCCTCATAGCAGCGGGCAATCAGGCTCGTATGTTCTGAATGCAATGGGATCACGCCGACAGGGCGGTCCGCAAATTCAGGGCGCAGCGTCTTTTCCGCATTTGCGAAGAATCCGTCAAAGTCGAGATACAGGCTTTCAATATCGGTCGGTAGTCGCATTCCATAACTAGAACAATACAAGAACAAAATGCAAGTGGTGATTTCTGGCGAGAGTGTTAAAATGGTTAAATAAAAGGGGTGAGAGATGAGTGTTGCGAGTTTTCAGAGCTTTATGGTGATCGGGCTTTTATGCCTGATAGCCGCGATTGTGTTTATGGCCTTTCAGGTCTGGCGCTGGATTGATTTGCAGAAAGACATTGAGGATCAGAGCCTTGCCGGGATTGGACACGAGCTGCGGTTTAATCTGAACCGTGTGATCACTGAAATCGGGCTTGTTTCGCGCGGCGAAGCGGGCGCGCAGTATGACCTTTTGGAGATCAGTCATCCTCAACTCGACGCGCTCCTATCTCGACCAACCCGTGCGGATCGGCGCACTCTCAGCTATATCCGAGGGCTGTATGATGAGCTGAATGCGCGTAAGCTGGCGATCCGGGCTGCACTTGCGCAAGCTGCTGATACAACGCGTCCGATACAGGCGACGGCCGATACACTGATCAACGGTCTGGCGACACTGTATCTATGGGAAAGGCAGGGTGGGCGGCCACCGCCGGAAGCGCGCTCGACCCGTAGTTGGTCGGTTCGCGACTGGATGAAGGAACACCAATTTGACACCTATGCCGTGCCGGATATGCATCTGCGCAATCAAGTGGTTGAGCGTCTCCGCGTGTCCGGCATGACGCTGACGCCAAAACCGCTGACGCATACGGCGCACGAGTATTATTCGAAGCGCTATGACCGTAAGGCTGATCCGAATGCGCCTTTCTGGAAGCGGAAGGACAAAGCCGACGAGATTGAGACAGTCGCTGATCCTGCCGAAGAGGCGATTGCGGCGGAATGAAGCTGCAGGACTATATCCGCACGATCCCGGATTATCCCAAACCGGGTATCCTGTTTCGCGATGTCACCACTTTGATGGCAAACAAGGACGCTTTCGCTGCGACGATTGAGAGACTGGCGGAACCTCATACCAACAGCCGGATCAGCCATGTTGCCGGCATTGATGCGCGCGGATTTATTCTTGGCGGGGCCTTAGCGCGGCGGCTGGATGCCGGCTTCATCGCGCTGCGAAAGCCCGGAAAGCTTCCCTATGAGACGCTGAGTGAGCGCTATGAGCTCGAATACGGCACGGACGAATTGCATCTGCATGTAGATGCGCTGAAGGCGGGTGACCGCGTCCTGCTCGTTGATGATCTGATTGCGACGGGCGGCACAGCGGCAGCGGGCGCGAGCTTGGTTGAACGTTCAGGCGCCAACCTGATTGCAGCGACCTTTCTGGTTGATCTGCCCGACCTTGGTGGGTCAGCGCGGTTGCGCGATCAAGGGATCAGCGTCACAGTCCTTATCGATTTCCCGGGACACTAGACAGACTTAGGAACCTCCAATGAAAAAACATCTGATCACATTCGTTGCAGCCGCCGCCATGCTGAGCCTGCCAGGCTGCACACAAGATAATGACGCTGGTGAAGCTGTGCAGAGCGTTGTTGAAAGTGTGATCACATCGGTATCAGACGGTCGAGCGCTGGCTGCGGGTCTGCTGGACGGGGACTATACAGCGCCTGCCAATGCAGACTTTAGCACTGACGCCTTTACAGCGCTGGCAGACCAGATCCCCGGCGAAACCAATTTCAGTTTCAGCTCTGTCAGCGAGGGTGAGAATGGCGCTGCGATCGTCAATGATTTCACATTTACAGTTATGGTCGATGGGATTGAGCTTGGTCTGAAGGCAGAAACAGCCGAATTCTGGGGCTTTAATGGTGATGCTCTAACTGGGCGGCTCGATGGCACAAATTTCGATCAGACGATCAAACTGGCGGACCGCATTACCCTGACCGGTTTGAACTCCGTTGGCTTTGACGCGTTTGGAGCGCGCATCGCGAGTGAGTATAATGATGCGCTCGCAACAGCGATTGATCCAAGTGGGGATGTTGTCAGTCCGGCCGATTTAATGGTCATTCGTGAGTATGATATTCGTGCAGAAAAGCTCGTAATAGACGGGCTGACCCTCGACCCGTATGAGGTCACATTCACTCAGGATGAGAGTATCGACCCAGATAACATTGAAGGCGTTCATTTGTTGCAGGCCTTTGCCGCCGCATCCCGTGCCTTTAGCCTTGATGGCTTTGCCCTATCCAATGCCGAACTGGTCATGGACATGACGGCCGAGCAGCAAGACATGGCCATGAATATGAAGATCCCGGTCACGGTCATGAGCGACTATAAGCGCGGCGACATGGGTTACCTCGCTTATTTCGACAATACGTTCGATATGGTGGGGTCGTTCCCATTAGAGGATGCAGGTCTGGGAGACGACACGCTGGAATTGGATATGGAGGGCGCAATAAACGCCTATGAAGTCTCTGATCTTCGGCTTGCCAATGTCTATCGGGCGGTCTCGGACTGGAATATGCCTGACCATACCGAAACCGACTTTATGAGTTTGGGGAACTGGCGGCTCGAGGGCTATTCATTCGATTTTGGCGGAGAGACTGTTTTCAATGCCGACCTGATTGCGCTTGATCTCACACAGTTCCACTGGCTCCTTCCAACCGAAATCAACCTCGACGTGGACGAGTTTGCGTATGAAATCGGAGGGCTTTTTGACAGTATTTTCGAAGTTCTGCCTGAGGAAGAAATGTCGGCTGAAGAGCTCGTCCAAGTCCAGAACGTTCTGAGCATACTTGGTGATAACGGGCTGGACTGCCTGTGCGGAGATCTAGAGATCAATGCCTCATGGAATGAGGAGACAGGCGCGCTCACCTATTTTGAGACGGGCAATTTCGCAGACCTTTTCGGCGGCAAGACCGAGTTTGACATGACGATCATAACTCCGGCGCAGGCAGCTGCTGCGATCGGTGAAGAGAGTGATGAGGTGGAATTCGAAGAGAAGTTTGAAGCCGTATTCGAGTTTCGTTCGCTGCTTTGGCAGATTGAGGACACAGGTGGTTTGAATGCTCTGGCAACCGTTGCTCATGAAATCGGCAAAACCTTCCCTGATGAGCCCAGCATGGCGATGTTGGCCTACAGCGATGCCGAAGCCTTGCGTAATCTGGCCGTCAACGCGGTGCGCGGGTTTGGGCCTTCACTCACCCAGGAAGCCCCGGAAGCGCGCCCTTGGGTCGATGCGGTCGCGAATTGGCTGGAAGGCGGCGGCACATTGACGTTCAAAGCCGATCCGCCAACACCGGTGGATGCGGATCTAATTGAGTCTTATGGTGACGCCGATCCTGAGCCGTCTGAAATGATCGAGATTCTCGGTTTGAGCGTGACGCATACGCCGGTAGACTAGCATAGATTTTATCGCTGACTTAAGCGGCAGATCAGTGCTTGACCGAAGGGCCTGTGCGCCTCACATCATGGCGTGTACCAAATTGGAGTTTGCATGACCCGTCTCGACGATGAAGCTGAAAACAAACCGATGAGCGAGCCGAACGCGTTCCTTGAGGAAGCGCTGTTTAATGCCCGCACAATCATGCTGACAGGTGGTGTCGATGACAAGCTTGCACGCCGTGTCTGTGAGCGACTTCTGGCTTTAGCATCGGACAGTTCAGATCCGATCCTGTTAGTGATTTCATCACCCGGCGGACACGTTGAGTCCGGCGATATGATCCACGATATGATCAAGTTCGTCGGTGCGCCCGTGAAAGTGCTCGGCTCAGGCTGGGTCGCGTCTGCGGGCGCTCTGATCTATTCTGCGGCGAAGAAAGAAAATCGCTTTGCCCTGCCGAATACACGTTTCCTGCTGCATGAACCGCGTGGTGGCGTTGGCGGTCAGGCCTCAGACGTCGAAATTCAGGTGCGCGAAATCGTGCGAATGCGTGAACGTCTGAATATGATCTTTGCTGAGGCAACAGGCCAACCGCTTGAAAAGATCAAGGCAGACACAGACCGCGACCACTGGATGAGTGCTGAGGAAGCGGTCGAGTACGGTCTCGTCAGCAAAATCGTCAATCATCACAGCGACATCGCATAATTCACAGACGCTTCATCAGGGTTACCGTCCTGTAAACACTTTTCGGGCAATTTCACACGCATGTAGCGTGTGAGGTTGCCAGAATGTCAAAACGCCTTGTCGAGTTCGCGCGACCCATTCCTCGTGTTCAGTCTGCGCGTGCTTTGCGTGACGTCTTCAAGGCCTTCCAGGCGAAGCCGAACCTGGACTCTGTGCTTGTCGTCTCCGGTTCTGTTTCCCTCGGCATCATATCGCGTGAGACGATCGGGCGCTTGATGCTATCCCAAACCGATCCGTCGCTCCCGCTTTCAGAGCTTCCGAAACGGCCGATTGTTGAGTTTTCCGGAGATGAACGGATTGCAAAAGCCGCGCTTCAGTTGGCGAAGGCGACGCCGCAAAGTGAGATTATTGTTCCTTTAGACGACGGTCGTCAGGGCCATGTTCCGGCGCAACGACTGTTAAGCGCGCTTGCGGTTGAGAATGCAGCGCGAGCGAAAGCGCTCTCGGCTCTGAACACCAAACCGCAGCGGGCACCATCTGATGATCTTACGAAAACGAGTCCCTTATTACGCGCCTTGACGCACGAGATTCGCACACCTTTGTCGGGCATGATGGGCCTTGCTGAAGTCTTGAGCGAAAGACTGGGTGACAGCGAAACCCGTGATCTCGCCCAGATGATTATGGAGTCAGGTCACAATCTCGACCGGGCCTTGAAAAATGCCAATATAATGGTTCAGGAAGATGACGCGGACGCCACTCAGGACAGTGTGACCACGGATCTGGAAACGCTGGTCGACGATTTGCGTGAGAATTGGGCGCTTCTTGCTGCGCGACAGAAAACACGGTTTTCGATCGACTTGTCACCGGATGGCCCTCCCCGCATTAAATGCAAGCAGTCGAAAATCCGCGAGATCATCGATAATCTGATCAATAATGCGCTTCGCTTTACCCGCGCGGGCGACATCCAGATTTCGCTCTCGACCCAGCCTGTTGCCGATCAGCCCTTGCTGACAGTGGCGATTTCGCAAACCGGACGGCGACTGAGCGGCATGCAGAAGCAGACGATCAGTAAGGCGCTGGAAACCGGTATGATTGGCGGTGATGTCCCCGGTTGGGCCCTCGGTCTGGTCGTGTCTCAGAAGACAGCCCAGAAGCTGGGCGGTACGCTAAGCCAGGCGGATAATCCCAATGGCGGAACGGTGCTGACGCTGAGCTTACCGGTTGAGAGTGCTCAAACTGAAATCCCGCGTCCAAAACCGGAAGCACCCATGAGGTCGGGCAGCTTTGATCCCGGAACAGTGCTGCTGGTTGAGGATCATGAAGCAAGCGCTTTAACAATTATAGACGCGCTTCAGACCGTCGGTTGGAATGTCATTCATGCCCATACGCTGAGTGCAGCCATCAGGATTTCAGATTCGCACTCCCTGCAGGCGATTTTGACCGATCTAAACTTATTGGACGGTAATGGGTTGAGCCTGATTGAACGTGTGCGCCAGATTGATGGGGCGAATCAAAATGTCCCGATCATTAGTATGACAGCGGAAATCGGAGAGCAGAAAGCGCAGCTCGCTTTGAATGCGGGCGCCAGCTGGGCACTGCGCAAGCCGGTTGAGGGGCCTAATTTAGTCGCGCTTCTGGCCGATATGATCATGCGCAGTGAAAGCGTGCCCGCCGCACCAAGTCGTTTGAGGAAACGGCTGGTGGCATAGTCCAGGAAAGTTTAGCGGCTCAACTCGCGCATTGCGCCGTCGAGGCCTTCCAGTGTCATCTCGAACATGCGGTCAGGCCCGATCAGTTCGCGGATCAGCTGGATTGATCCGGTATAATCCCATGCCCCTGATTTGACCGGGTTCAGCCAGGCAAAGTTCGGGTATTGCTGAACGAAACGCTGGATCCAGAGCCCGCCAGCCTCCTCATTCCAGTGTTCGACCGACCCACCTGAATAAGTGATTTCATAAGGACTCATTGTGGCATCACCGACGACTATGACTTTGTATTCACTCGGATATTTATGCAGCACATCCCATGTCGGGATTACGTCGCTGCGGCGGCGGCGATTGTCTTTCCAAAGGCCTTCATAGGGGCAGTTGTGGAAGTAGAAATATTCGAGATTCTTGATCTCGGCTCGCGCAGCTGAAAACAGCTCTTCCATCACTTTGACATGCGGATCCATCGATCCACCGACATCCATCAATAGCAGGACAGACACGGTGTTGCGCCGCTCCGGCCGCATCTCGATATCCAGATAGCCCTGTCGCGCCGTGTTTCGGATCGTCGCGTCGAGGTCGAGCTCATCAGCCGCGCCGTCACGCGCCCATTTGCGCAGGCGTTTCATGGCGACTTTGATATTGCGGGTGCCAAGCTCGACGCTGTCATCGTAATTTTTGAACTCGCGCTTGTCCCAGACTTTGACAGCGCGGCGATGGCGGGATTTTTCCTGTCCAATGCGCACGCCTTCGGGATTGTAGCCATTTGCACCGAAAGGTGATGTGCCGCCCGTGCCGATCCATTTATTGCCGCCTTCATGGCGTTTCTTTTGTTCTTCTAGGCGCTTTTGAAGCGTTTCCATGAGCTTCTCAAAGCCGCCCATGGCTTCAATCTCGGCACGTTCCTCATCGGTGAGGAACTTTTCTGTCATCTTACGTAGCCACTCTTCCGGCAGGTCTTGAGCCTCAACCGCATCACCCAGTGTATCGAGACCTTTGAACACATGGCCGAAAACCTTGTCGAACTTGTCGATATTGCGCTCGTCTTTTACGAGCGCCGTACGGGAGAGGTAGTAAAACTCCTCAACGTCGCGCCCGATGACCTCTTTATCCATCGCCTCCATGAGGGCGAGATACTCTTTCAGCGTGACCGGCACTTTGGCTTCGCGCAGTTCATTAAAGAAGTTCAGGAACATTGGGCTTTCTCCATTGGATAAGAGATTAGACCGATAAAGCCGCGACGCAAACACTCACCCTGCGTGAGGGGGATGGGACTTATTGCGCTGGCGTGCCGAGTACCGAATCCGCGACAAACATATTCGTCGCGCGTTCCTGCCCGAATGTGCTCATCTGATTGTGGCCCGGAATGAAGCGGACATCATGGCCCAGCGGCCACAATTTCGTGACGATTGAGGTGATCAAATCCTGATGGCTGCTCCGCGGAAAGTCTGTTCGACCGACTGATCCGGCAAACAGGACGTCACCGACGAAGGCAAACCGTCCGGCCTCGTGATAGAAAATCACATGCCCCGGCGTGTGGCCCGGCGTCTCAAACACCTGAAAGGTTTCACCGCAGAGGCTGACCGTGTCGCCTTCCTCTAGCCATTGGTCGGGCGCGCAATCACGTACCCCTGGCAGGCCGTATTGTGCGGCCTGCGCGGCGAGGCCCTCCAGCAACCATTCATCATCGCGATGCGGGCCGATAATCTTGCAGCCATAATGCTCCGCCAGTTCGCTCGCCCCGCCTGCATGATCGAGATGCCCGTGGGTTAGCCAGATCTCGCTAACATTGACCTCAAATTGCGCCGCAGCGGCTTTGAGTTTTTCAACATCGCCGCCCGGATCGATGAAGACAGCGTCCTTGGTTTCGTTGTGCCACATCAGAGAGCAATTCTGCTGAAACGGGGTCACCGGAATAATCTGTATAGACAGCTGCGGTTTTCGATCTTGGTCGGTCATGGAACGGCTTTCATCGCTTCGGCTTGGTCACGGCTAATATGGATGACCCTTAGAACACGCAAAAGCTCATCGTCAAAAACATAATAGGCGTAATGGCTGCCGCACCTCACACGATGAAATTCGCGGCCATCATAATGGACGGTTTTACCCAGTCTTGGAAACTCCAACAGGGACAGGAAAATCTCATCAAAATCTTCAAGATAGCGGTCGGTTTGCTTATGCCCGAAATTCCAAGACGAAAAGTCTGCTATCTCATAGAAATCCGCTTGGGCGAGCGGTGATACATCAAGCCGCCTCATCAGAACGGCGTGCTTTTATGTCATTAATCACGTCGCGCATGCTTTTACCGGAAATTCCGCTATCCAGACCCTCTTGAATCATCTTCCCGATACGGTCGAGGTCGCGCTGCACCAGCGCCTGCATCATGGCACTCTCATCTTTGTAAGTGCCATCGCGCACTTCCGCTTCAAGCCATAAAAGCGCTTCACCGCTCAGCGTGATTTTAAATGTCTTCGACATATCGCTCATGACCTAATCATAGTCCAATCTCACAGTCGCGTATAGGTCAGTCGCATCGTGGCCAGATTGTTCAGGATCACACCAGCGCCAAAATAGTACAGGCCGGCTCGCGTCTCAAATCCGATAAAGACTGCCATTTGACTTATCCCAATGAGCAGCGCGGCGAGAAACACATCGAGCATCGACCATTTGCCCAAAACTCGCAAACCTGCTGAACATTCTCGGCA
>JBCBCO010000120.1:0-6695 GCA_038630445.1 Pseudomonadota bacterium
ATTTTGTCAGGATGATTCTTCCAATCCGTAAGTGTCTTAGGGGTGATGCCCATGATATCCGCGGCGGTTGCTCTTCCGCCAGCGTAATTGATGAGCTCCTCGAGCCTCGCAACCATAAGAGTTTTGGCTACTTTCTCACCGCTCATCACATAGGAACCAAAAAGTTATATTGACACTTTTGAGTTATCAAAGATATAGAACGAATAAGTTTTTTAGGAACGAAATCGTGACTATTGATATTCAAGAGACCGCGAAATCTCCCTCCTGGGATAGGCACTCGATCAAGGCCGCCATCGCTCGAAAAGGTGAAACTCTGGCAGGATTGGCTAAGCAATATGGTCTTGCTGAGGGTGGTCTGAGTGTTGCTCTGAATACGAGTTTCCCCGCGGCTGAAAGGGCGATTTCGGACTATCTGCAAGTGCCCCTCCATGAGCTTTGGCCGACACGATACGCCGCGCCGGATTTTGATGTCTCAAAAAACACTACAGCAAGAGTAGGCTGTCTGTCACCAGACGAAAATGAGGCGGACAAGCTGATTCTCCCACCAGGGGAAAAAGCAGCATGACCGACGGTACGGCTTCTCGGCTGATCTCAGTAAGCCTCATATCCTCGGCTGATCGGCTTCGACCAATTCGATCTGACGTTGTCGCCAGCCTTGCTGCCGACATAAAAGCAAACGGCCTCCTGCAACCCATTGTTGTCCGTCCTGATCCCAATTTTGCAAAAGGCTTTAGGCTGATCATAGGCGCGCATCGTCTGGAAGCTGTTCGAGAGCTTGGCTGGAACGACGTTAGAGCGACCGTCCGATCCAAAATGAGTGATGATCAAGCGCGCGCTCTTGAGATCTCTGAGAACCTGTTGCGCGTAGAATTAAGCCCAATCGATCGAGCTGTTTTCCTAGGTGAGTGGAAGCGCATTTATGAGGTAGAAAACCCAAGTGCTAAACGTGGCGGTGATCGGAAGAGTCAGGTCTTCAAAGATCAAAAGGAAACCGTTTCCGTTCGATCCTTCGCAGATTATGCAGCCGACGAACTAGGCTTCTCAGGAAAAACAATTCGTAACGCAGTTAAGCTCTGTGACATAGAGCAAGACTTGCTGAAAATACTACGGGCTGAACGTCCTGACATCACGCAATCCGACCTTCTAAAAATCGCGCGCTTGTACAATCGTGAAGCTCCAGAAACATCGCGTGTGCTTCAATCGAAAGTCGTAAAGGCGCTCGTATCAAAGCCTGAGCAGGCCGTGAAGACGATCATTGATCAGGCGCAGGGCGTCGAACCCATGCACGCCGAAAAACGGCCTGACTGGGAAAAGCTTGCCGCCAAATTTCAAGCTCTAGCGCCAAAAGATCAGGATCGCTTTCTAAACGCCATTCACCCTCGCTTGTCAGCAAAGCTGAAGATGCTGGAGCTTGCAGATCAATGACAAAAGAGTGGTTCACCGCGCCCGAACTGGCGGCGATGGCCCTTCCGGGTCTATCAAAGGATCGAACTGTCGTTTTGCGTCAAGCTCGCCGCGATGGTTGGCATGATCGCAGATTATTTTGTGGCCAGCCCGGCGCTCGAAAGCGCGCAGGGTCAAAGGCAATTGAGTTTCATTTTACAACGCTTCCAGGATCAGCATGGAGAGAGCTGGCCAGGCGTGGCTTTTTCGAGTCAAACACTGATGCTCTGGATGAAAGAAATACAGGCGATGAAGCCCTAGACGATATCAAAGCTCTATGGTCGCGGTTTGCTGGTCTTACCCGCGCTCAGAAAGCTGTTGCTGAAGACCGTTTGAAGGCGCTTCAACACTATTCAAAACTGCGCACTCAGCTCGGATTTTCCGCCTCCGAGGCCAAAACGAAGACCGTCCTGAGTTTTAAAGATCAAATGAAAATCAGTGGCTCATCGCTTAGCCGATGGTTGGCTGCTGTTCGAGGTGTGTCAGAGTCGGATTGGCTTCCGCTTCTGGTCAATAGTCATGGCGGGGGCGCGGCGAAAGCTGAGCTGCATGATGAGGACTGGTCTTACTTTCTCGGGCTTTATTTAACCCCTTTAAAGCGCCCTGTAACGTCTTGTTATGAGATGATGCAGGCGTTCGCGCTAGAGCGCGATCGCGTGGTTCCAGCGCTTCGCACGATCCGTCGGCGGGTTAAGTCGCTTGATCCTGATATGGTCATTCTGAAACGAGAGGGACGCGAGGCGTTCAAGGCAGCTGCTCCCGCTCAGAGACGCACGCGCAGCCATTTTGAAGCGATGCAGCACCTGAATGGTGACGGGCATAAATGGGATGTCATGGTCGAGTGGGAGGATGGCAGCGTCAGCCGCCCAATGATGGTTGCGTATCAGGACCTTTATTCTGGGAAATTCGTCGGCTGGCGGTTGGGTAAGACAGAGGACACCGAACTTGTACGCCTCGCGTTGCATGACACGCTGTCGCGTCACGGTGTCCCGCAGGTCATTACCGTTGATAATGGACGGGCCTTCGCAGCCAAAGACCTGACAGGTGGGGCAAAGCACCGGTTCCGAGGCAAAACCACACCCGGAGAGCTGCATGGCCTACTTACTCAGCTCGGCGTCGACGTGCGGTTCACAAAGCCTTATTCGGGCCAATCAAAACCGATTGAACGCGCCTTCCGAGACTTCTGCGATCGCATCGCTAAGCACCCGCTTTGTGAGGGCGCTTATGTCGGTAATAATCCGCTGAACAAGCCTGAAAACGCGGGGACGAATGCCGTTCCAATCTCGACCTTTAGAGCAATCGTAAATGAAGGCATTGAAGCGGAAAATGCGCGTGAAGGCCGTCGTTCAGCAGTCTGTAAAGGGCGCAGTTTCAATGAGGCGTTTGAGGTCAGTCTTGCGGACCGGCTTGTGCCTATTCAGCATGCCAATGCGATCCAGTTGATGGCCTTTCTCTATGCAGGCAAACCACAGCGGGTCGATTCCAAACGTGCGAGCGTGTGGATCCACGGAACGCAATATTGGGATGCCGCGCTTGCAGCCTATCGCGGTGAACAGGTCGTCGTTCGCTACGATCCAGATGATCTCAATCGTCCTGTCATGGTGATTGATGCGGCGACGGACCGCCTGATTTGTGAAGCTGCCCCACAGACCATTGCCCGTTTTGATGACGAGAAGGCTGCGAAGACGCATGCCGCCAAAGAGCGTGCCCGGAAGAAAGCCGCCGTTGAGGCCTATGACGCTCTCTCCCCGATGCCGATCCATGAGATTCAAAAGCGGACGCGAGTAAGCGGCGCGACAAAGTCGGAAACGCCGGATCGAAAAGTCATCAAAGGCGCATTTCCAAACGCGCGCACGCACAAGAAGCCTAAGCCAAGCGGGCTATCGGAAGCTGAAATCGATCAGATGTTTTCTGAGGGAATTCACCGACTGAAATCCGGAAAGAAAGGCTGACCCAATCCGGCGGTGCAGCGGTCCTGCGCCAAATAAAAAAAGCCCCGCCAACGAGCGGGGCATCAAGTCGAAAAAATATGAGGTTAAATCATGAATGCTGATACTGGCACAGTTCCTAACGAAAAGGAAATTGAGCGGCTTCGAAAGGTCGTTAAGGCGTTGCAGGCTGACGAAAACCTGTCGCTCAAAGACATCGCTAATGAGTCTGGTATTCCGCCTGGGACTCTATCCCCTTGGCTCGACAACACTTACGGCGGCAACAATGCAAATGTCGCTTTAAGGGTTCAAGGTTGGTTGGATACGCGGGAGCGTTCTCAGCTTCTCCAAAGCACCGTTCCAAACGTCCCAGACTTTCGGATGACCGAAACATCCAAGCGAATCATTGATGCGATGGAAATGGCGCATCTGGTTGGCGACATCATCGTCGTTGGCATGGGACCTGGGCTCGGAAAAACGAGCAGTATCACCCAGTATGAAGCAACACGGCCGCTCGTTTTCGTTGCCACGATGACGCCCGCGACGCGCGGTGTGAACACGATGCTTTCTACGCTCTGCAAAGCTGTTGGAGAAACAGACAATAAGGGCACGCCTGCGTTGTTATCAGATCGCGTGATTGCACGTGTCAGAGACAAACGCGCTTTGATCGTTATCGATGAGGCTCAGCACCTCTCAGAGCAGGCTTTCGAACAAATTCGGGCGATCCATGACACGACTGGCGTGGGCATTGCCATGCTTGGTAATGAGGACCTCTATTCCATGCTGGATGGAACTGGGCGCAAGTCCAGCTTCAGCCAGCTCACCAGTCGTATCGGATGTCGCATTCGGCAAAGTTCAGCCACTGAGCGCGATCTCGAAATTATCGCAAGTGCTTGGGACGTCGAAGACGAAATAGTACTGGCGTTCATCAAGAAAATCGGGGCTTATCCCGGTGCCTTGCGCGGCGTCACCAAAACCCTTCGTCTAGCGAACTTTTTGAGCCCTGATGATGAGATGAGCCTTCAGACTCTGCGCGCCGCGTGGTCGCGGGTTGGGTCTGGCGTTGCGGGAGGTGCGTGATGTATCGTTCGCATGTTTCCACAGCGCGCCAGCACGAAATGGCGCACGAGCTTCGGGACTCTGCAAGCTTTATGCGAGCTCGGTTGGCGATTGGACTGTCACCTGATCAAGTTCTCGCCCAGTGCGACACGCTCGACTCCATCGCTGATCAGTTGGATGGTGACGATGGTCCACCGCCTCTCAGACTCATTGAGGGAGGGCGCGCGGCATGAGCAACCTTGCCCCTCTGTCTGACCAGAGCATCGCACTCTTAAGCGGCGGTGTGGTCATGGTCGAGCCGCGAATCCTTAAAAGGACCTCCTGTCCACGCCCTAGCATTGGGCAAGTGATTGATGCCGCCTGCACTGTGTTCAATCGTTCAAAAGTAGAGCTTCTCAGCTATGCAAAGACTGCTCCTTTGGTGCGTCATCGCCAGATCGCGATGCACGTGGCTCGAGAGATGTGTGGTCGATCTTATCCAATCATCGCGACAGTGTTCAAACGTAGCGATCATACGACCATTCTGCACGCTGATCGCCGTATCAAAGCTCTGATTGCCGACGGTGATCCGGACACCATGAGTAAGGTCGGCCGGTTAAGCTCAGCAGCGCTCGCCAAGGTCCTACCCCCACACCCCAAATTTATGAAAGGCACACACTAATGGGACGCACGAAAACGGCGGCTGTGACCGCACCGCAAGCACTCACCGAGGCGCGCGACTGGATGAGCCGAATTGGGCAACTGGAACGTAATTTGGAAGCGATCACTGCGAGCCAGTCAGACTGTATTGCCAAGATTAAGGAAGAGCATGAATGCCGTGCTGATCCGATCAAAGAAACGCTGGAAGAGCTAAAACAGGGACTGCAGATTTGGGCAGAAGCCAATAAGGCGACGCTGACGAAAAAAGCGAAAACCTACGATCTCGGTACCGGTCTGATCAAGTGGCGCATCAGACCCCCGAGAGTCAGTTTGCGAAAGATCGATAACGTTCTCGAGCAGGCCAAATCCCTAGGTCTGCGCAAGTTCATTCGCACAAAGGAAGAGGTCAATAAGGACGCTATGTTGGCAGACCCTGATACGGCTCGCCAGATCAGAGGAGTCAGCATTTCCAGCGAGGGCGAAGACTTTGTTATCGAGCCGGTTAAAGAGCCGCTGAGTGAGGGAGCGGACGCATGAGAAAGCTTCCAATAACAGCCGAAACGATCAGACGTGCGCAGCGTGTTTTAAACGCCCCTAGAGATGTCGATTCCAAAGCTCTGCTTGCTTCGCAGGCGATTCTTGAACGTGGGGTTACGCCAGCGTTTCGGGCAAGTCATGTCGAAGCCGTCCATGATGCTTACGAAGCGCTAGAGCGGGTTGCGGACTTTAGGTTCAAGGACGGTGATCTGGATTTTAAGTTTCCAGCTGAACATCCCTCCACGCCGTCTCTTATGCGCGCGCTCGCCTTCATGATGAGCCATGATTGGAGTTCTGCGAAAAGGGTGATTGATGAAGCCTTCGCAGAAGCGCAACGTCTCACGGATCCGTGCTGTTTCAACGATCCGACGTTCGGGGACTTGATGCGGTTCGCCGGGCGGATTGAGAGATCGCAAATGTCTGAGCGCCAGAGGACCCAGAGGCGCGTAGAAGCCACCAGCTTTCAGACTGTGATCGAAGTTGGGCGTCAAAGCGGCAAGACCGCTGGCCTGCCCGCGGCGAATGATGGAGCGGGATGATGCCCGGAACTTATGTGAAGCGGCAGAAAAAGCGCGGACGACAGGATAATCGCCGCGCCATGCTGGCCAAGGTTCACATTGCCAAGAAAGAAACCGGGATGCGCGATGAGGACTATCGCGCCTTCCTCGCCCGTCATTGTGGCGGAAAGACTTCAGCGGCGAAGCTAACCCAGTCGGAGATGAGTGATGTCCTAGCGGCGTTTCGTGATGAACAGGGGTGGAAGCAAAAGCCGTTCCAGCCAGCGAAGACAAGTCAAGGTCGGCTTGCCCTCGCGCTGTGGAAGGAGCTCTACAAAGACGGTCTTGTGCGTTCTTCACGCCCCACTCAGTTTTTGCGAAAAATGACTGGTCGCGACCACCCTGATTTTTGTAATCCCGAGCAGCTCAATGACGTGATCGAAGCGATGAAGGCTATGCGGCGACGTGGCGATTACCCCAGCGAGGCTGGAGCCTAGATGGATGCGCGGGCTAAGCGAGTTGGAGTTGGAAAAGGTTGGATTGCAAAGCAATCTGCCAATGCTCCGTCGCGCCTGCATCCAAGCCCAGTTTC
>JBCBCO010000121.1:0-6664 GCA_038630445.1 Pseudomonadota bacterium
GGTATTTCGGTTGGATCACTGCCAACACTGGATGGCCCAACGGACGGACAGCAGGAAATCAACCAAGTTTATTTCGAAGACGTCCGTGTCAAAATTGATGACGCGCTCATCGGCGAGGAAAACAAAGGCTGGACCTATGCGAAATATCTCCTGCAGTTCGAGCGCGGTAATGCTTACGCGCCAGGCCTGAAAAATGCGCTAGCGAAAACGAAAAAGCTTGCCAGCGTCGAGCAATCCGGCGGACAGCCTCTCCTTCAGGACGCGGACTTCCAGCGCAAACTCGTGGATATGGAGATGCGGATTGAGGCTCTGAACGCAACAGAGCTTCGCATTTTCTCCGCTCTTTCCGCGGGTCAAGCGGTTGGTCCTGAAAGCTCCATGCTCAAGTGTGCGGGATCAGAGGCACAGCAAGCAATTACAGAACTCTCACTTGAAGCCGTTGGCGGTTACGCAGCTCCCTTTGTGCAGGATACGTTTGCAGTGGCCCGTGCAGGCGCCAATGCAGAATTGCCAACGCCCGATTATGCTGCATCCGTCGCGCCAAGCTATTTCAACTATCGCAAGACCTCGATTTACGCTGGATCAAACGAAATCCAGCGCAACATCATGTCCAAGATGGTTTTAGGTCTTTAAGCCTGACCTGAACGAGAGCAGGTCCGCCAAAGAGACCTGCCTCGATTTCCCGGAGGAAAAATGAGCGAAACCGCGACGCACCAGCCTGGATTCCTGACCAAGATCGCCTATGGCATTGGCGGTGCTGCAGGCGGTGTCAAAAATAACGGTTTCGATTATGCGCTTCTCATATTCTACAGTCAGGTCCTAGGCTTGCCCGGGCTATGGGTCGGTGCAGCAATCTGGATTGCATTGATCGTGGATGCGATCACTGACCCTATGGTCGGTTATTGGTCAGATAATTTGAAGTCACGCTTGGGGCGACGACATCCCTTTCTATATGCAGCGATGGTGCCTGTTACGATTGGATATTTCTTTGTGTGGAATACGCCAGCAGGCTTAGAGGGGTCAGGTCTATTCTTCTGGCTGTTAACTCTGACCATTATTGTGCGGGTTGGATATACACTATTTGAAGTCCCAAGCCTCAGTCTCGCTGCGGAACTGACGCGGGACTATGACAGGCGTACAACGCTTGTTTCCTATAGATTTTTCTTTGCATGGATGGGCGGGCTTACAATTCAGTTTCTTTTATTCGCGGCCTTCCTGCAACCGAGTGCAGGAGACCCGCAAGGCTATTTCCATCTATCGGGATGGCATAGTTATGGCTTGGTTGGAGCGATCACGATTTTCGCTGCCATAGCGATCTCATCATTTGGAACTCATCGTCAAATTCCACATTTACACGCGCCGCCTCCAAAACGAGACCTTACTTTAAGTCGTGTTTTCTCTGAAATCTGGGAGACCGTTTCTAATCCATCCTTTCGTGCGCTTTTTGTTGCGACACTATTTGGATTACTGGCGTCCGGAATTTCAGCGACGCTGAACTTTTATATCAACGGATTTTTCTGGAACTTCACCGACGACCAAATTGTGATCATTACCATCACTGTTTATCTATCCGCCCTTATGGCCTTGGTGATAGCGCCACTAGCAGGACGGAGGCTCGGAAAGAAACGGGCAGCAATAGGCATTGGTCTACTTGCTTTCACCCTTGCACCCGCTCCAGTGTTCATGCGCTTAGCGGGTCTTTTACCCCCAAACGGGACGCAAGAACTATTCATCATTGTCCTCAGCATCACTGTTATCGATGTGGCACTTATTATTGCTTATCAAATGCTGACAGCATCAATGGTCACAGACATCGTCGAGGAGAGCGAGTTAGCAACAGGGCGACGATCCGAAGGGACATTTTTTGCTGGTATCTCCTTTATCCGTAAGCTCGCTCAGGGTGTAGGGGTAATGACAGCGTCTGTTATTCTTGCGGTAGCTTCTCTCGAACCTGGTATGAAATCAGAAGACGCAAGCCCCGAGTCTGTTGCGGCCCTCGGATGGGGCTATGCCACAACGCTTCTCGTGGTTTGGATGCTTATGCTATTGGCCATCAGCTTCTACAGGATCAGCCGCGAAGATCATGAGCGCAACCTGCAAGCACTGGCTGATCGCAAGGCCGCAGAAGCCTAGTCTCTCTGAAATGTCATGTGCCGCCTGATTGCGTCCGTTTCTCTGCCGGAATAGAGCCATAATCATGAGCTATCCCATGATCATGACGAAACATGTTTCAAAAGTCCTCGCGGCGGTTGTCTTACTGCTCGCCGCGCTCCTCATCCTATTGATGAGCCCGCTCTATCAAGCGAACGCTCAGATCTGGTCGATCCCGGACAAGCAGGTTCCGCAGACGCGTGAACAAGTGCAGATGAGCTATGCCCCGCTTGTACGCGAAGCTGCGCCTGCTGTCGTAAACGTCTATACGACCAAAACTGTTCAGCGCAGCCAGACGGTGCGGGACTTTTTCGGACGCCGTTTCAGGACCGGTCCCGGCGTGGGAGAGCGCGTCCAGAACTCGCTCGGCTCAGGTGTGATCCTGTCTAATGACGGGGTGATCGTAACCAATAATCACGTCATCGAGGGCGCTGATGAGTTTCTAGTGGTTCTCTCAGATCGCCGCGAATATGAAGCGGAGCTGATCCTCGCTGACGAACGCACCGACTTGGCGGTTTTGCGGATCGACACAGACGGCGAGCCTCTTCCTGCGCTTGATTATGCCGATACGCGCCGCGTCGAAGTCGGTGATTTGGTTCTGGCCATTGGTAACCCGTTCGGTGTTGGACAGACCGTCACAAGCGGGATCATCTCAGCCACCGCGCGCACGGATGTCGGGGTCTCCGACTATGCTTTCTTTCTTCAAACGGATGCAGCCGTAAATCCGGGCAATTCCGGTGGTGCGCTCGTCAATACAAACGGTGAGCTAGTCGGCGTAAACACGGCCATATTTTCTCGTTCCGGCGGCTCAAACGGAATCGGCTTTGCGATCCCGTCTGAAATGGTGAAACGCGTCGTCGATGCAGCCGTGAATGAAGGCATGATTGTGCGACCATGGCTCGGCATTAAGGGCCAGTCTGTCACCTATGATATTGCCCGCGCCCAAGGTCTTGAGCGTCCAGTCGGCGTCATTGTGAGCGAAGTCTTCGACGGCGGTCCGGGTGATGAGGCCGGCCTGCGACGAGGCGATCTCGTGCTCAAAATTGATGATCGCGAAGTCTTTGACGAGCGCGGGCTCAAATTCCTCGCGGCAACGCGCTCCCCTGGTGAAGTGTCCACGCTGACAGTTCTGCGCGGAAACCGCGAAAGAGCCATCGATGTGACGCTTGCGCCGCCACCCGGTGCAACCGATGCAGAGCTTGTCCTGCTCGAAGGCCGCCACCCGTTCACAGGCGCTGAAGTCGCTGAGCTCAGCCCACGTCTGGCCGAAGAACTTGGCCGCGATCCATTTGAGACCGGTGTTCTGGTCACCCGCGTCATGCGCCGCGCCTATGCCCGCCGGATTGTTCAGCCCGGTGATATCATCCGCTCCATTGACGGTCGCAATGTCGACAGCTTGGATGATCTGGAACGCGCCCTAGACCGCGACCAAGGCCGCTGGGCCATCGAGATTGATCGCAATGGTCGCACGATACAGGGAACAGTGACCCTCTAATTTGTTCTACTTATGTTTTTGTCCAATGCCATAACTTAATCTACACTCGTGCTTATCAATCAGAAAGGCACGGGCTATGGCGTTTGGGATGAGCGATTTATTCACGTCTTCTGATCTGTCCGAAGCCGCACCGCGGCCATTGGCAGATAGATTACGGCCTCAATCCCTCAATGACGTTGTCGGCCAAGATCATCTTTTAGGCGAAGAGGGTGCGCTTGGCCGGATGCTGGCCACAGGCCATCTGTCCTCGATTATTCTATGGGGACCGCCAGGCGTTGGAAAAACGACGATTGCGCGCCTTTTAGCGGCGGAGACAGACCTGCACTTCGAAGCCATTTCAGCGATCTTTTCCGGCGTAAAAGACCTTCGAACCGTATTCGAAGCGGCACAAAGCAGACGATCCATTGGCCAAGGAACGCTGCTCTTTGTCGATGAGATCCACCGCTTCAACCGCGCGCAGCAAGACGGCTTCCTTCCGCATGTCGAAGCGGGGACCGTGACACTGGTTGGGGCGACAACCGAAAACCCAAGCTTTGAATTAAACGGCGCTCTTCTATCTCGCTGTCAGGTATTGGTCTTGAACAGGATTGAGGCTGAGGCCGCTGAGACACTTTTAAAGCGTGCAGAAGCGCAAGTCGGCAGGTCACTCCCACTAGAGCCCCGCGCTCGTGCGGCTTTGATCGATATGGCAGACGGCGACGGGCGCTACCTCCTCAACCTCGCAGAACAGGCTTTCACGCTCGCCGATAGCAGTAGCCCGTTGAGCATAGAACAGTTGACCACCGCTTTGCAGAAACGGGCCCCCGCCTATGACAAGGATCGCGAGGAACATTACAATCTGATCTCTGCCCTGCATAAGTCCGTGCGTGGTTCTGACCCTGATGCCGCGCTGTACTGGTTTGCACGTATGATCACAGGCGGTGAGGATCCGCTCTATCTCGCCCGGCGTCTGATCCGTATGGCGAGTGAGGATATTGGCCTTGCAGACCCGACGGCCCTGATGATCACGAATGAAGCCGCGCGGACTTATGAACGCCTCGGCAGCCCTGAAGGCGAACTGGCACTCGCGCACGCTGTCGTTCATCTTGCCACAGCGCCGAAATCAAATGCGGTCTACACGGCCTGGAAAGCGGCACAGAAAAGCGCAAAGTCTACCGGATCTCTTATGCCGCCAAAGCATATTCTGAATGCCCCGACGGCGATGATGAAAGACCAAGGCTACGGCGCGGGCTATGCCTATGATCACGATACTGAACACGGTTTTTCCGGACAGAACTACTTCCCTGATGGCATGGCGCGCGAGACCTTTTACGCCCCAAAAGGCGAAGGCCGAGAAGGCGCAATCGCTGAGCGCCTCAAACGCTGGGCCACGATCCGGCGGGACCAGGATGAGCGGTAGACTTGCCTTCTCTTGTGTCTGGTTTACCCCTGCCTTCAAAGAAAAGGCTCATAAATGCGACAGAGATTCTGCACGATTTTAGCATCGCTTTTAGTGGCAGCATGCGCCCCGCCCTTAAGCGAAACAACGGGCAGCCAAGTCATCACAGACGCGCCTGCGACCGCTACTGACGTCAACGGATTCCACAGTTCAATCGCGGTGTTCGACAGTCACCTCGACACTCCTGCCCTGTTTCATACCCAAGACTACAATTTCCTTGAACGCCAGACGTGGGAAGAAGATAGCACGCATGTTGACTATCCCCGCATGATCGAAGGCGGTCTGGATGGCGGGATTTGGGTCATTTTTACCCGCCAAGGCCCGCTTGACGAGGCGAGCTATCGTGCAGCCCGCACACACGGCATCCTGCGCCAAGCCGCCATCCGCGAATTTGCTGCGAAATATCACGATAAAGTCGCGCTCGCCTTCACGGCGGATGACGCAGATCGCATCCTTGCAGACGGCAAGATCGTCGTCTTTCAGAGCATGGAAAATTCCTATCCGCTTGGCACAGATGTCAGCCTGATGGAGACGTTCTATATTGGCGGCCTGCGCATGATTGCGCCTGTTCACTTTGCCAATAATCAGTTTGCTGACAGCGCGACCGACATTGAGAAACTTTATGAAGGGCTTAGCCCGCTTGGTGAAGATCTGGTCCGCGAAGCCAATCGGTTAGGTCTGATTCTTGATGGCTCCCATGCGAGTGATGACACGGTCAGAGATATGATGGCGATTTCAACCACGCCGATCATCCTCTCGCATACTGGCGCGAAGGCCATTTTCGATCATCCCCGCAACATAGACGATCAGCTCCTGCTCGAACTCGCCGAGAATGGCGGGGTGATCCAGATGAATATATTCGGTGGCTATCTGGAGGCCCTTGAGCCGAGCGCAGAGCGCGTCGCTGCACTGGATGATCTCGCAGAGCGATACGGCACAAATACAAGCGACATGGATGAAGAAACGCTCGCCGCCTGGACTGCAGAGCGCGACGAAATCAATGCGGAGTATCCACGCCCACGCTCAACCTATGAAAAATTCATGGAGCATACGTTCCATGTCCTGAACCTGATCGGCCCGGACCATGTCGGCATTAGCGGCGACTGGGACGGCGGTGGCGGCGTGGACGGCATGAGTGATGTTTCGATGCTAGAGAAAATCACGCGCGATCTTCTCGCCGCTGGTTACAGCGAAGAGGATGTCACCAAGATCTGGGGTGGAAACATGATGCGCTTGATGCGCCAGGCCGAAGCCGCACGCACGAGCGAGCTGGTCTCGCCGGACGTTCTGAACTGACTAATCATGGAATGGCTTAGCATCCTTCCGCCCATTGCCGCGATTGCGATTGCGGTGTGGACGCGCAACGTCTTCTGGGCCTTGGGGCTCGCCATCTTAATGTCAGAAACCTTCATTGCGGGCATGAACCCCGCCATGGGCGCGCTGAATAGCATAGATCGCGCGGCCGGTGTGTTCGCGAGCGCCTACAACACGCGCATTATTCTGTTCTGCCTGATCATCGGAGCACTGATCGTCTACATGGCGAAGTCCGGCGGCATCAGCGCGATGGTCGAGAAGCTGCA
>JBCBCO010000122.1:0-6643 GCA_038630445.1 Pseudomonadota bacterium
TCTGACACGGTTGGGGCGAGACACCCCGTAAAACCGACCAAGCCCGGACCTCTTTCAGGCCTCGACCTGTCAGAGGAAGCAAACAACACACCGCCGCGGGTGCATCCAGACCGGATGCTAAAGCCTGCTCACAAGGCAGGCACACTGATCGCGTTCGTTCTGGATGCACTCGGCCTTGTTTAACCAGCCTGCTAGCGCAGTCTGGCTTTCGGTGCTGCCCTGAGCGGCTGCGCCGCAGCAGCACAAAGCAGGTTCCGTTCGCTTCGCGAACATGAACCAAGCTGAGGGCTCAGACGCTCCTAATCGAGAAAGGATGTGCCATATCAGCCAGCATGGTGAGCGGAGCGCTGCCCCCCGACGTGATCGGGGGACGAACCACGCGGGCGGGATAGGGAGATCAAATCAAACACCGCAGTCCCACGCCCTTCGTCTCCGCTCAGGGTGCGGGACGACCAGAGATGGGGAGTATGATTTGGAGAGAAACAGCCTTGAGCCTGGTTCATGCGCCCAAAGGGCGCGGAACCCGCTTAATGAGGCGTGCGCGAAGCGCTTAGCGCCTCGCAAAAAATTAAGCCCCGCAGCTTGGACTGCGGGGCTTATCAGACAGGTATCTCTCGAGTTAGCGTTCAGGGGAGAGAGGCGTGTGTCACATACCTGCCCGAAGTCTGAGGTGCTCTATTCAGGGGCAACGAACTGAATTTGAACACCGCGATCGAAGGAGGATTTGAGCGTCATCTCGACCCCGCCGGTTTCCAGCTGGAGGCCTTTGGCTCCGAAGCTGGCCGTGGCAATCGCAGCCAAGGCGGTGAGAGTGAGGGCGCCTGCGATCCAGCCTTGTGTGTGTGCGTTGCGGGTCATGGGAGGGGTCCTTCTTTTCTGTTTTGGGGCTTGCCTCTCCCCCTCTTGGGCCGCCCCACAGTGTGGGACCATTGGGGCGGTTGGGAGGGGAGAGAGGGAAAGGGTCATAGTGTTAGTTTTGCTCGAGATCACGGAAGGCCTTCTTGAGCCGCCACTCTTCGCTGGTGACGCTGCGCTCAATGTTCTGAAGACGCTGTTCGAGATCCATGAAAGTGTATTTCAGACCGGAGGCTGTCATCCGGGGGCGGTCTGAAACGTTACGCCAGAATTGATCTTCTTCAGGGCGAAGATCGCGGCGTCCAAATGGCTCTTTCGGTGTGATCATTGCGACGACAATGTAGGCAATGATCGAGAGCGGTCCGGCCATGAAGAAGATGCTGGCCACGAAGAGTAAGCGAACCAGGGTGGGTTCCCATCCGAAGCGCTCTGCCACACCGCCGCAGACACCGAGCCAGACTTTGTCAGTCCTTGAGCGGTAAAAACGTTTAGGGTTAGGTGAAGCAAACATGGGGTCCTCGTATTTTTCTCTTCTGGTGGTTGTGTCCTCAAAAGGACGGCGGGAGTTTTTGCGGCGGGTCATGGTCTAGTCCTCATAACGGCTGGAGCGGAGCGGACGGCGAGAGGTTGGAGCGGGCTCCTCTTCTTGCGCGTCGAGAAGCTCTTCGATGGTTTCGATCCGGCGCTCGATGGATCTTGCTGAGCGCCAGAGGTCTTCCAGCATCCGCTCATCATCCGGCAGAAGAGTTTTCTGCTTCCGCCACAAAGTGATGTAGTGGAAAATCATGCCGGGCAGGACCACGAAGATCGAAACGACGGCGACAAGCCCGATGATGAACTCTTCTTCCATTATTAAAGTGTCTCCTGTTTAGCCTTGCGGCGGTCTTCCAAGTGGAGGGCGATGAGGCCCGGGGTTGTGATGACGATCATAAAGCCCGCCAAGAATGCGAAAGGAACTAACATTATGCGTCACCTTTCTTTTCGGCTTTAGCGGCTTTGGTAGCTGCTTTCGAGCGGGCCTTTTTCAGGGCTTCGAGTTCGGCTTCAATCACGTCGCTGCGTTCCAGCTCAGCAAACTGGGCCTCGAGCGTTGGCTCACCACCGCGGATCGTGTCTGCATAGGCTTCCATCTCATCGACTTTACGCTCGATATTTGAATAGCGGGCCAGAGCATCATCGACACGGGTGTCATAAGTTTGAGTGCGGACACGGATACGCTGTTCAGCAGCTTCGCGACGCATCATCAGGGAGCGATGCTTGGCTTTGGCTTCGTCGAGCTTGGCCTGAAGACGGGTCAGATCGTCCTGGCGCTTTTCAAAAGCTTCTTCAGCGAGGGCCATGGCTTCTTCGCGGCGAACGATTTCGCTTTCTGCTTTCTGCTTGGCGATCAGGGCACCGCGAGCGAGGTCTTCGCGACCTTTATCGACGGCGAGGCCGGCTTTGGCTTCCCAGTCTTCGCGAACTTGAGTGTAGTGCGCGATCTCGCGCTCCATCTCTTTTTTGTCCGCCATTGCGCGCGCCGCAGCGGTGCGAACTTCGACGAGGGTATCTTCCATTTCCTGAATCATCAGGCGGGCGATTTTTTCCGGGTTTTCAGCACCGTCCAAGATCGCGTTGATGTTGGAATTGATGATGTCACCGAGGCGAGAGAACATTCCCATAATTTTTTCCTTTTATAGTTTGGGGCTCTTTCAAGCGTTGGGGGAGGGGGAGGAAGCGCGGCTTTCTATTTGGCTGTTTTCAGCTCTTAGAAGAAAAATCCGCCGAGGAAGACGCCGACTGCAAAGAACATCCAGGTCTCTGCAGAGCGTGTGGAGAGGTAGCGGCCAAAGCGGCCCGTCTCACGCCGTGCCTCTGATGTGTACGTGTCGTAAGAACGGTCGGTCATTGTCTTTTAGTCCTTCTTGTTGGGGCGACCCCTTTGGCCGCTGTGCCACATACATTTCAAGGAGCGTGCCAGTTTTTAATTAATCTGATAAGTCATTGTTTTAATTCGATATATTTTATTCCGGCGCGTGCATGGAAATTTTAATTAGTAATTTTACCCTATAATTTAGTTGTTTTAGCTAAATAATTTGACTAAATAAGCTTTATGATTGAGCGCGGCACCCCTCAGTTGATCGGCGAAGCCCCTGCCTGGCTGGCAGCACAGGAGCACGTCTCCCGGCTTGCTCCTTTAGAGCGGCCCTGTCTGATCATTGGCGAGCGAGGTACGGGTAAGGAACTCATTGGGGAGCGGATGCACTTCCTATCCCGGCGTTGGGAAGGCCCATATGTCAAAGTGAATTGCGCGGCGCTTTCAGAGCAGTTGCTAGACAGCGAGCTGTTCGGGCATGAGCGCGGCGCGTTTACCGGCGCGACCGAGCGGCGGATTGGACGATTTGAACAGGCCGATGGGGGCACGCTGTTTCTGGACGAGATCGCGACGGCATCCATGCAAGTCCAGGAAAAGCTGCTGCGCGTGGTCGAGTATGGCGAGTTTCAGCGTCTTGGCGGCGAGAAAGTCTTATCCACGGATGTTCGCGTCGTTGCGGCGACCAATGTCGATTTGCCGAGCCGCGCGGCCGAAGGAAAGTTCCGCGCGGACTTGCTGGATCGTCTGGCCTTTGATGTGGTGACCCTACCCCCGCTGCGCGCGCGACCCGGGGATATCTCTCTGCTGGCGGATTTCTTCGCGCGGCGCATGGCGATTGAGATGCGCGAGGACTTTCCAGGATTTGCGCCGTCCGCGATTGCAGCGATGGAAAGCCATGACTGGAACGGCAATGTGCGGGAGCTCCGAAACTTTGCGCAGCGCATCACCTATCGCGCACTGACCAATCCTGATGGACAGCCTGTACGATTTGATCCGCTGGCGCTCGATCCGTTTGAGTCGCCCTATCGGCCCACTGCAAATCTGTCAGAGACTGCCTCAGCCCCTAAAGCACCAGCAGCGCGAGAGCCCGAACCGGACCTCGATCCCGCTTTGCCTTTTGAAGAACAGGTTAAGCTGTTCGAGACGCGTCTTATTGATGACGCATTGTCGCGAACTCAAGGGCATCAGGGCAAGGCGGCGGACATGCTGGGCCTGACCTATCACCAATTTCGCGGCCTGCTTAGGAAGTATGATTATATTGGGAAGGGGAAACCCAAGGTAGCTGCGGACTAGAATGCGAGACGGCCAATGAGAGCGAACTAGGCGTCGGTTATCGCCCATTGCAATTCACGGTGAAGATCATCCCGCTTCGCATAATCAACCCGCAGCGTTCGTCGTCGAGACGGTTGAGCGGCCACCCCCGAACGATGCAGGATTAAGGCCTTCAGAATGAGGACATCTCCAGCTTCGGCCTCACAGACTTCAAGAGGACAGGCGTTGGCTAAGCTCGAGGCGTCAGAAGATTTTATGAAGCCATGCTTGTGGCTGCCAAGGGCGATTTCCATCGCTCCATTGGACGCATCACAAGGATCAATATGAATGCGCACGAACAGCATTTCAGACAAGAGATCTATCGGTGGCTCACAATGCCAGAAGTCCGATTTACGGATCCAGTTGTCATACCCAATGACGTCGGAGCGTTGCTTTACGGCGATGACGCGGTCTTGGTGCCATGGGACACCCCAGTTGGTATCACCCGACTTGTCGAACGCGATCAAACGGACAAGAGAAGGGCTGTCACCCAATTTAAACAACTCATTTGCCACGTTACTTCCGTTACCCAAAAGAGGTCGCAGAGCCTCTGTTAGCTGCAATCGAATACCGGGCTTGCTTCCAGAATCAAAACTCGCGGCAAAGGTCTGCAGGTCCTCTTTCGAGAATAGCCGCCTTAGCCATAATCGTCCTGTTTCCTCGAACTCTGCGAGCATCGTCATGACGTGCGCTCCATCGCGCACAACAGATCACTCAGCCCCTCGATCTTCGACCAAGCGTGGATCGCCGGCTGGTTCGATCTCTTCGACGTCCATGGCTTCCCATTCGACGCGGCCGAGAAAAGCACGCATATCTTCGATGGATTGCTCGGCGGCTTCTTCTTGCGGGATGTGGCCAATATTGTCGTAGATGATCACCTCAGACCCCTCAATCGCGTCGGCGAAGCGTTGGGCATCACCGACAGGGATGAGATTGTCATCGCGACCCCAGATGATGAAGGTCGGTATCTGTATCGCGGCGAGGGTTTCCGGTGTCGCGAGCGTTCGGTCTTTTGACATAATGCCGAGTAGCGTTTCGCGGTGCCCGGGGCCACGCGATAGGGACGCATAACGCTCAACGAGCTCATCTGTAACGAAACTCTTATCTGTATAGGAGTCTTCCAGACCGCTACGGATTTGGGAGGTCATGTCTAGGTCTTTCATAATCATACGCGCGACAGGATTTCGCAGCAGCTTGAAGATCATGGGTTCATTCTCACGCCCTTCGCCCGTATCCGGCCAGCCTGAGGCATCGACAAGCGCCAACCCGTCGAGACGGTCAGGATAGGTAATCGCGAACATCCATGCCGTGTTCCCGCCCATCGAATTACCTGCAATCGTGAAACGGTCCGCGCCAAGGTCTTCGGTAACGGTCGCGACAACCTCAGCGAAGCGTTCTATGGTGGCTTTGTCTTCGCCTTCTGCACGTGACAGACCATGACCTGGAAGATCTAAAGTGATGACGCGAAAGTCATCATCCAGAGCATCACGCCAGGCATTCCAGGTGTGCAGCGAGGCTGAAAAACCATGAACCAGAACAACGGTCGAGCGATCGCGCGGCCCGGTATCGGTGTAGTGGATCTTTAGGCCGTCATCGAGCGTAATAAACTCGCTTTCAGGCAGCGCGTAGGACATTTCCAGAGTATCATAAGGAATGTCGCCTCTTCGTAACATCAACCAGCCCGAGGCCAGGACGGCGATTATGATCAATAAGACAACCAGAATTCTGCGCAGCATATTTGAGTTCTCACCTCGACCCGACTGTCATAAAACCGTCAAGAACAGGTCTGTCAAAGGAAATATCAGCGCGTTGAACCTGCAGAGCAGACAGGACATTCCGGGTCCGGACGGAGTTTTACCGTGCGCACGGAGCTTTCCAGAGCGTCATGAATTTGCAGACGTCCGATCAGAGGTGTTCCCGCACCTGTGATGAGTTTTATGGCTTCGAGCGCCATCGCGGTGCCGATTGAGCCTGTTAAAGCGCCGATGACCCCGACCTCGTCGCAGGCCTCTGCCTCTGGCGGCGCTTCAGAGACGAAGCAGCGATAGCACGGCTTCGAGGCGTCTAAGCCGGACGCGAAAACGGAGACCTGCCCGGCCCAACGGCTGGCAGCGCCGGACACGAGATAGCGTCCGCTGGAATGGGCCATCTCATTGAGGGCGAAACGGGTCGGGAAATTATCGCTGGCGTCGATCAGGATGTCGCCGTAGGGGGCGCTCGTCTCATTGAAGCGTTTTTGGACAGACGTGATGTGCAGGGACGGATTCTGCGCGCGCAGACGATCCGCGAGGAGAGTCGATTTGGCCTTTCCGATATCGGCTTCGGTGAATTGGACTTGCCGCTGCAGATTGGAGCGATCCACGGTGTCGTGATCCCAGATTTCGATCTGGCCAACCCCGGCAGCCGCCAAATAGAGCGCACATGGGCCGCCCAGCGCGCCTGCACCGATGATGGAGACGGACGCTGTTTTGAGGCGCGCGACGCCGGGGCCGCCGATCTGGCGGACCGGGCGGCGGCGGTGACGGCGGCAGAACAGGCCTATGACGCCGCGGCCCAAGCGCTGAGCAAGGCGCGGGCCAAGGCCGCCGGTGCGCTGGACAAGGCCGTGATGCGGGAACTGGC
>JBCBCO010000123.1:0-6626 GCA_038630445.1 Pseudomonadota bacterium
CGTTTGCGGAAGTCGCAGCTGGTTGAACGGCTGGACCCGATCCTGGACAAGCATCCGAAGATCACAGCTGGTAAGTTTAGCGCACAGCTTGGCACTCTAGGAGGCGGCAACCACTTCATCGAGCTTTGTCTGGATGAAGAAGACCGTGTCTGGATCATGCTTCACTCAGGCTCGCGTGGGACAGGCAACCGGATTGGAACCTACTTCATCAGTGAGGCGCGTGCCGCGCTGGAGAAGCGGGTTCTCGGTTACCATGTGCCAGATCGCGATCTCGCCTTCTTCGTTGAAGGGGAAGACCTGTTCAACGACTACATCGAAGCCGTCGACTGGGCACAAGACTATGCCCGGTTAAATCGCGAAGCGATGATGGATCGTGCGCTGCAGGCCTGCCGGGAGACCCTGCCCGCGTTCACTCTGGAGAAGTCCGCAGTGAACTGTCACCACAATTATGTGGAGAAAGAGCACCATTTCGGTGCGAATGTCTGGGTCACACGGAAAGGTGCGGTTCGGGCCGGCGAGGGCGACCTCGGTATCATTCCAGGGTCAATGGGGGCAAAATCCTTCATTGTGCGCGGGAAAGGCAATCTAGAGTCGTTCTGTTCCTGCTCTCACGGGGCCGGACGGGCGATGTCGCGGACCGCTGCGAAGGCCAACTACACCGTTGCCGATCACATCGAAGCAACACAGGGTGTGGAATGCCGGAAAGACCAGGGCGTCGTTGACGAAACGCCGATGGCCTACAAGGACATCGACAAAGTCATGGCCGCACAAACCGATCTTGTTGAAGTGGTTCACACCCTGAAGCAGGTCGTTTGTGTGAAGGGGTAGCCGGCGCAGTTGATTGCCGATTACAAGGGGCGCATGCGGAATAATCCAAATCCAACCTGAGAAGGCGATCCACCGGGTCGCCTTTTCTTTTTTGTCTCACTGTAAACTCAATCCACCGTCCGCGATGACTGTGTGGCCGGTAACATAGGCTGCGAGCGGCGATGCAAGGAAGAGCGCGACGCCGGCCATGTCCTCTGGCGTGCCCATGCGGCGTTGTGGGATCGCACGCAGAGCGCCTTCTAAGCGTTTTTCATGCTTCGTGGTGACATGCGTCAGCTTCGTTTCAACAAGCCCCGGGGCGAGACCATTGACGCGTATGCCGTCGCCTGCCCAGGCCGCACCAAGCGTTTTTGTGAGGCCGACCGCGCCGAATTTTGAGGCTGAATAAGCCGGATTTCCGATCGTTGCATCGAAACCAGCGACAGAGCTAACGATGATCATCGAGCCTTTTGCAACGGCGAGAGCATCATGGAACTTGCGCGCGACAGCCATGACGGAATTGATGTTCACATCCATGACCGTGTCCCAGCCTTCACGTGTAAACTCTTCGCGATTGTAGCGAACCGTGCCTTGGCATTGGACGAGCACATCGAGGCGCTCTCCAGAATCAACAGCTTCGACCGCATCTAGGTCTGCGACATTGACTTGGGTATAGGCGAGATCGGTAAGATCACTGCCCTCCACGCCGTCGTAATCGCTCGCGCTCGGACGCGTGCCCCAAACTTCGACATTTGCCCCACATGCTTTGAACGCGTGCGCAATACCGTTGCCAATCCCGCTTGAGCCACCAACGATCAGGACCCGTTTTCCGGTAAAATCCAGGTCCATTTAATCAGTATCCTTCAAGGTTGCTGCGGCGACTTCAGGGCGCTCTTCTGCATTGAGGAGATATTGCGGCTCTACGCGGCGTTGGCTGATCTGTTCATAAGCGTAGGCGAAGGACAGGACGGCGACATCATCGCCAGTTCCTGCCATCAGCGAGAACCCGACGGGTACACCGTGCACGTCCCCCATCGGGACTGTTGCATGAGGGTAGCCTGCAATCGCGGCCATCCAGCCGGCCCCCGCCCAGCTTGGCCACACGTCACCATTGATCGGATCAACGCGGGAGCTAATCGGTCCGGACGGTGAGACAAGAACAGCGACATCATACTCCGCCATCAACGCGTCGATGCCGTTTTCGCGTGTTGCACTCTGCACCGCGTCGCGGGCGCGGATATAGTCTTCCTCGGTGAGTGGGCCACGGGCCTCTGAGGCCTCAAATAAGCTCTGATCAAAAAGGGCGAGTTCGCGGGCTTCAGCCTCATTAAACGCGATCACATCGGCGAGCGTGCGCGTTGTGACCGTGTCCGGCGTTGTTGCCAAATAGGCGTTCAAGCCGTCCTTGAACTCGTACTGCAGAACCGCGAGCGAGTCGCCCCAGAAGTTCTCAGCATCCGGAGAGAACTCTTCGATTTCGACGAGGACAGCCCCGGCCGTCTCCAGATTGCTAAGCGCGCGATCAAACAGGGTCTGAATGTCAGAATTCGATCCTTGCGCGAAGCGCAGGACGCCGACACGGACGCCGCTTAAGCTGTTTGCATCGAGACCGGATGCATAGCCCGTCTCTCCTGTCATCGCATCCATCATGAGCGCGGCGCCTGTGACGGTTTTCGTCATTGGACCCGCCGTATCCTGAGACGCTGATATGGGAACAATGCCCTCTTGAGGGAGAACGCCGACCGTGGGCTTGAAGCCGACAATCCCGTTAACTTGAGAGGGGCAAATGATTGAGCCATTGGTTTCTGTACCTACAGCTCCGGCAGCAAGTGACGCCGCGACCGCTGCACCCGACCCAGAGCTTGAGCCACACGGCGAGCGGTCAAGCATGTGCGGATTGCGAACTTGGCCGCCGATGGCGGACCAGCCACTAATCGAATCATTGGACCGGAAATTCGCCCACTGGCTGAGATTGGTCTTGCCGAGAATGACGGCGCCCTGCGCGCGAAGACCTGCGACGAGGGGACTGTCGCGGCCTGTCACATTGTCTTTGAGCGCCAATGATCCGGCCGTTGTCGCCACCGGATCGAGGGTTTCGATATTGTCCTTGAGCAGAATGGGCACACCGTCGAGCTGGCCGAGCGTTTCACCAGCTTCGCGGCGGGCATCGCTGGCTTGAGCTTGAACGATAGCATCCGAGTTGAGCGCGAGGATGCTTTGCAGGCGTGGGCCGCTGAAATCGACCTCTTCGATCCGCTGGAGATAGGCCTGCGTCAGCGCTACGGAAGTGACATCGCCGTCCTCAAGCGCGCTCGTAAGCTCCGGCAGGCTCATCGCTGCAAAACCGCTCGCAACCGGAGAGCGCAACTCAAACACCTCCTGCGCGCTGGGTTGGTTCTGCGCTGTCTCCTGCGAACACGCCGCCAGAAGTCCCGCCGCAACCCCAAGCCAAATCAACCGCATCGCCATCTCCCTGTTTCATGCTGCGGAGAGTGACTGTGGGCAGAATTTTGTCAATGTAGTTTGAGTTCGTTTACCTCTCGAACTTCTTGAACTTCACCCGCTTCGGCTCGACCGCTTCGGGTCCCAGGCGGCGTTTCTTGTCTTCTAGGTATGAGCTGAAATCGCCTTCGAACCATTCGACATGACTGTCGCCTTCAAACGCGAGAATGTGGGTGGCCATGCGGTCGAGGAACCAGCGGTCGTGGCTGATCACGACGGCGCAGCCCGGGAAGGTTTCGAGGCCTTCTTCCAGTGCTTGAAGGGTTTCAACGTCGAGATCGTTCGTCGGTTCATCGAGGAGCAGGAGGTTGCCGCCTTCGCGGAGCATTTTGGCCAAGTGCACGCGGTTACGTTCCCCACCAGAGAGTTTGCCAACCGGTTTCTGCTGATCGGTTTTCTTGAAGTTGAATGCCGACACATACGCGCGCGAATTCATCTCGACATTGCCGAGTTTAATCACGTCGAGGCCATCTGAAATCTCTTCCCAGACATTCTTGTTCGGGTCGAGTTTGTCGCGACTCTGATCGACATAGCCGAGCTTGACGGTGTCACCGAGCTCAATCGTGCCGGCATCGGGTTGCTCCTGCTCCAAGATCATTTTGAACAGCGTCGACTTGCCCGCGCCGTTGGGACCGATCACGCCGACAATGCCGCCGGGCGGCAGATTGAACGAGAGATCATCAATCAGGAGATGATTGCCAAACCCTTTGCGGACTTTCTCCGCTTCAAGCACTTTGTTACCAAGGCGCGGGCCGGGGGGAATTCGGATTTGCGCTGTGGAGACGGTTTCGCGCTCCGCCGCATTGGCCATTTCCTCATAGCGCTGAATACGCGCCTTGGATTTGGCCTGACGGGCTTTCGCACCGGCGCGGACCCATTCAAGTTCTTTCGCCAGAGCACGCTGGCGGCCTTTATCCTCGCGAGACTCTTGCTCCATCCGTTTGGCTTTTTGTTCCAGCCACGCCGAATAGTTGCCCTCATAGGGAATGCCGCGACCGCGATCGAGCTCGAGGATCCATCCGGTAATGTCGTCGAGGAAGTAGCGGTCGTGCGTCACGAGGATGACGCAGCCTTTGAAATTGATCAGATAGTTCTGGAGCCATGCCACAGTCTCAGCATCAAGATGGTTCGTCGGCTCGTCCATCAGGATCATATCCGGGCGCGAGAGGAGCAGACGACAGATCGCGACGCGGCGGATTTCGCCCCCTGAGAGCGCTTTAACATCGGCCGTGTCCAGTGGGCAGCGCAGGGCCTCCATCGCCATTTCGATCTTATTGTCGATGTCCCATGCGTCGGCCGCATCGACCTGTTCTTGCAGCGTCGTCATCTCTTCCATCAGCTCGTCGGTGTAATCCTCCGCTAGCTGCATCGAGATGGCATTGAATTGGTCGAGGAGTTTCTTTTCCGGGCATTCCGACGCGACGTTTTCAAAGACCGATAATTCAGGATCGAGTTGCGGTTCCTGTGGCAGGTAGCCGACCTTGATCCCGTCTGCGGCCCAAGCTTCTCCGTTGAACTCGGTCTCAACACCGGCCATGATTTTCAGAAGCGTGGATTTCCCCGCACCATTAACGCCAACCACACCAATCTTCGCCGTCGGCAGGAAGGACAGATGGATGTTTTCGAAGACCTGTTTTCCACCCGGATAAGTCTTTGAGACACCTTGCATATGGTAAACATATTGTGGTCCGGACATGGGGTTGGCTCCTGCGTGTTCGGGAAAAGAGGTTTCGCGGTTAGTGGCGCGGGCGCATGGGAAAATCAAGCTTGAGAGTCGGCTATTTCAGCCTCACTCATGACCGATTTCAGTTTCTGAATTTCGTGTGCGGCGTCCGCATTGCCCAATCGGTGCGCGAGCTGAAACCAGCTTAGTGCCTCAACAAAATCAGGCGGCGCACCATGACCACCCGCGCAGGCCACGCCGAGATTGAAAGCGCAGCGATTGTCACCCGCGTGTGCGCCCTGCTCCCACCATTGGCGCGCGGCGGCAAAGTCTTGAGGTCCGCCCTCGCCGATCATACACATCCGGCCCATATGCGTCAGCGCGTCCGGCTCGTTCTGTTCGGCGGCGCACTCAAACCAGTTGCGAGCCATCGCCGCATCATGCGAGCCACCAAGGCCATGCAGACACATGAAGCCATAATTGAATTGGCCTTCAGCCAGGCCTGCATCCGCTGCCATTGCGTAATAGGATCGTGCGCCAATGAGGTCCTCAGCAACGCCGCGGCCATGCTGTAGCATCGCACCGTAATTGTTGGCTGCACCCGCGTGCTGCATGTCTGCAGCTCGTTTCATCATCTCAGCACTACGCGAGAGCATATCTCCACCGGAAGATTGACTCATAAGGCTGTGGGCTTTTTCAAATAGGGCTTGGGCCTTTGGCATAATCGGCTCAGTGAATTTACACTTCGTCTTTGTGCAAGAGCGATCCCATTGGGAAAAGCTCCCACTGGAAACCTAACTTGGCAAGAACTACGGGATCATTCTCACAAAGAGCCCGGAGAGTGTCTTCTGTTTCAGATTGGGCAATGCCTACTCCCCAACTGCCTTCGCCTTGGCGTACTGGGCCAGCTGCAAGAACAATATTCTGCTTGACCAAATCGCGCATGTATTCGGCATGATCAGCCATTGCTGCCATTTCTTCGGCCGAGGCATCGTTCGGAAAGGCTGGGCGTGGCGGGGTGAGTTTCATGAAGTAGTAGGCCATGAAAAGAAAACGTAGATCGGATTAAATAATATACCAGTACCAGAAAGTTCCCGAAGGAAGCGCGAAAACACATGAAAGCAACCAAAGCGAGACTAAGGAAAAAGGCGATCGAAAAATCTGGTGGGCCCGGAGGGACTGATGAAGATGAATGATCTCAATTATGTACGGGAAAATGGGGCATTGCAAACACCCCACCTTTAGGCATGGATAGAAGGAGACTTTGCCCCACACTTTTAAAAGTTTAACAAGCGTCAAACATCTTGATGTCAAACGATCCGTCCGGAAGCTGAATAATCTGATACTCTTTAAACTCTAGCTCGTTCTTTGACCTTCCTTTGAATATTAGCAGAGACCCACGGCTCTCGATGAACGTAATATCTTCAAACTCCAAAAAAGAGATGAGCTGCTCTGCCTTATCGATTATCTGAAATCCGAGATCGGGGCTTTTTTTCACGATTGCGAAGCCCTGGTTGAAATCGTAAGCTCTGAAATAGCTAATACCACTTTGTTGACTGCCCGGGATAAAGTAGTTGTAGTGATCACCATCGATCTTTTGCAAAAGGGGTTGCCGCTCATTGAAACCGAATTTTTCTGGGGACATAAATGGAAA
>JBCBCO010000124.1:0-6578 GCA_038630445.1 Pseudomonadota bacterium
GGACACAAACAACACACCGCCGCGGGTGCGTCTGAACCAGACGCTATCGCCAGACCGAGAGGCTGGCAGTTCCATCGCGCCTGTTTCAGACGCGCCCGGCCTTTATAACGTGACGCTGGAACGCGGTCCGAGCCTTAATGCTGGGGAAAGCGCCCGCGGCCTGGTTCATGCGCCCGCAGGGCGCGGAACCTGCTTATCCCCGCTGCGGCGCAGCCGCTCACGGCGGGGATCGAAAGAGACCCGAAATTATTGCAAAATCAACAAACCCTGCGCAGAGATGAACTATGAGAATCTTATTCGACTGCGACCCCGGCTTAGATGATGCCGTCGCCCTTCTTGCCGCCATGTCGTCTCCACGCTTCGATATTCAGGCGATTACAACGGTTACAGGCAATGTCGCAGGACCTCAAACAGCTCTAAACGCCCGCATCATTCGAACGATAGGAGAAACAGAGCATATCCCGGTTCACGAAGGCGCAGACCAGCCCCTAAAGCGCGAACCCGTAACCGCAGAAGACTTCCATGGCACAACTGGCCTTGGCGGCATTGATGTTCCGGACCCACAAAGCTCCCCGTCAGATATTCACGGCGTCGACGCCCTTATTCAGTACACGAACGATGCGAAAGGAAACCCACTCACGATTGTCCAAACCGGCCCCATGACCAATCTCGCCAGCGCCCTGAAAACCGACCCAAATATCGTCGAAGGGATCGCGGAAATCGTCATGATGGCCGGGGGATCAAAAACAGCGGGTAATATCACTCCGTATGCGGAATTCAACGTCTTCGCCGACCCCCACGCCGCTGATATCGTATTCAATTGCGGCCTTCCAATTCGATGTCTCAGTCTTGATGTAACTCATGATATTCGCACCACAACTGAACGGCTTCAACAGGTCAAAGCGGTTGGCACAAAGGCGGCTATGTATGCCGCGAAATTCCTCGAAGCCTCGTGCAGCTTGGAACTCAGAGCCGCCGGAAATCCCGCTGCCCCGCTACACGATCCAAGTACGATCATCGCTCTGGCCAAGCCTGATCTTTTCAAAGGCAAACATGCACATGTTTCAGTGGTCACAAAGCGCGGAGAAAAATTCGGCCACACCGACATAACTTTTGCCGAAGATGGCGCCGTCATCTGGTACCAAAGCGCCGATGTTGACGGCGTTTATGCAACGCTGTGTGATCTATTGGGAGGTCAAGGATGAGCGTAAAAATCGGCGTCGTTGGCTCAGTCAATCTTGACCTCGTCGCGAGTGGTGCAGCGCTTCCACGCGCGGGTGAAACTGTAACAGGGGCAAGGTTTTCGCAGCATCCCGGAGGCAAAGGCGCTAATCAAGCGCTGGCTGCGCAACGCCTCGGTGCAGACGTTTTCATGGTTGGACGAACGGGCGATGACGCGCTTGCAGAACCTGCCCTAGAGCTGCTGCGTCGAGACGGCGTCGATGTTTCTCGCGTAATGTCGGAAATCGGTGAGAGCACGGGCGTTGCGCTGATCTCTGTCGCGCCTGATGGTGAAAACCAGATCACGGTCGCGAGCGGTGCAAATAACACGCTCGGAGAGGATGCAGCGGCGGACCTTCCAAACTGTGACGCCATCCTCTGCCAGCTCGAAGTTCCGGTTTCAGCAATCGGCAGCGCCGCTAAAAGAGCGAAAGCATGCGGGGCACTGTTCGCCGTCAATCTAGCCCCCGCGATCGAACTTGAACACGAAGTGCTCGCCCAAATAGATTTGGTTATCGTGAACGAGCTAGAAGCAGCTTTCTATGGAGATAATCTGTATACTGACAAACGACTTACAGCTGTCACGCTCGGTGCAAAAGGATCAGTCCTACTCAGGGGAAAGCGGGAAATTGCACGCGCACCCTCTTTCGATGTCCCAGTCGTAGATAGAACCGGCGCAGGCGACACATTTTGTGCCGCACTCGTCTTAGCTCTAGTCGAAGGAAAACAACCGCAGGACGCTCTGAAGTTTGCATCCGCTGCAGCCGCTCTATCTGTCACCAAACAAGGCGCGCAACCAAGCCTACCATGGCGAGCCGACGTGGAGGATTTACTGGAGGAGAACCAGACCTAAGCGGCCAGACCAATCTCGCGCAAGCGTTCCATTAGATAGTCCTGCGCCGTAATCGCAGGTTCCGCTTTCCCGCCCTCTGCAACGCATTGCGGCAGAGCCTCGATCAGGAAATCCTGATTGAAATGCAGGAAAAACGGTGTGGAATAGCGGGGAAACTTCGCCCGCTCGCGCGATGGGTTGAGAACACGGTGGGTCGTCGACGGCAGGATTCCACCCGTCAGACGCTGCAACATATCCCCGCAATTGATCACGAGCGATCCAGCTGGCGGACTGATATCCAGCCACTCGCCTGAACGGTGCAGAGCCTGAAGGCCCGCTTCTTCGGCCCCCAGTAGAAGCGTGATCACATTGATGTCCTCATGCGCCCCAGCCCGCACGGTTCCCTCTGGCGGTGGGTCCTTCTGAGGCGGATAATGCAAGAGACGAAGAATGGAGTTGCCATTATTTACTTTGTTATCAAACCAATTTTCATCCAGCCCGAGGTGAAGCGCCACACCGCGCAGGAGATCGGCCCCGAATGTGTCCATCGCCTCATAAAACGTGCGGGTCGCATCATCGAACGTCTCAACCTCTTCAACCGAAGGCGTTTCCTTCATGCTGGCGCGGTAAGGACTGTCCTCTGGAAGAGATCGACCCGTGTGCCAGAACTCTTTCTGGTCGGCATTCGGGTTGCCCTTGGCGCTTTCAACACCGAACGGCGTATAGCCGCGCTGACGGCCGCTTGCGGCGTCGTGATAGGTTTCTTTTGCATCGCCGGGCAGCGCAAAGAATTCCTTCGACGCGTCGAGCATTTCTGTAATGATCTCTTCAGTCACAGGATGCTCAGAGATCACAGCAAATCCGGTCTCACGGAAGGATCGGCCAAGGGCGTCTGCAAAGGCCGCTTTGTCAGTTTTCCAAAGCGGATACGGGATCGGCGTGAAGTATTCAGTCATGCGCTTCTCATACGCCCAATTCCTGCGAATTGGAAGCATTCACTGCGCTTATCCGCGCTCACCGGGATAGATTTCCTGCCCATCCACTTCGAGGCGGAAAATATCGGGACGCGAATAATGCCCCGCTGGATCGCTCGCGACTTTACACGCCCGCGCGAGCGCGAGATCAGCGTCGGCGACCAGCAGACCTTCCTCATCATTCAGAGGGCCAGCGACCACCTCACCGCGCGGATCAATAATGGCTGCACCGCCATTGTGATCAAATTCATAGAGCGGTTGGAAGCGATCCGGCACGTGCTGTTTCAGGCGCAGCCCCGCCGAGCAGATCACCCACGCCCCAGCTTGACTGGCAAAGGCGCGGCTAAGCAGAAGCTGGCGCGCCCAAACCGGTTGGCTTGGTGCCGTTTCCGGTTCGCGGCCCGGCCAAGCGGCGATGTGGACGTCCACGCCTTGGGCCATCAAAGCGTAAGCGGGCAAGACCGCATTGTGTTCCCAGCAATTGAGACTGGACAGACGGCCCCAGTCCCGCTGGACAGGCTTCAGGCCCTTTGCATCGCCGTCGCCCCAGACAGAGCGCTCATGGTGCGTCGGCTTCAGCTTGCGATGGCGATTCAGAACTTTACCCTCGCGCCCAATCGTCAGCATTGTGCAATAGAGCGTCGAACGGGTCTGCGGATCAAGCTCATTCATCCCGATGACAATGTCGGAATTCGCGCGCTTCGCAGCCTTGCAGAGGGCCGCAACTTCTGGACCGTCCATCAAAATGCCGTTGGCGAGGAGTTCGGCTGCCGCCTGCCACCAGACATCGGACAGCGGGCTATCAATGAAGAAAGGATAGCCTGGCAGCCAAGCCTCTCCGAACGCGATCACGTCGGGTTTTTCTTTCGCGGCTCGATCAATCCAGTCGAGCGCGGTCTGCAAACTGGCGGTTTTATCGAAATAGGCGGGCGCGGCCTGAACGGCGCAGAGGCGTATCTTATCGGTCATGGCCCCGCATCTGCGCCAGAGCTAAGCCGTAGGCAAGCCTTAGAGGCGATCACCTTTTCGTTTATTACAGGCCGCGTGGGCGAGCTGCAGGTTTTCCGGCGCATCGCTGCCGCCTTTCGAACGCGGGTGGATGTGATCGAGCGTCGCGCGCCGTTTCGCCCAAATACTGGCATGAGGCGCCTCAAACCGGGATTTAAGCAACGGCTCACCGCAGAGAGCGCACAAGCCATTCTGTTTCTGCCAGAGAGATTGGACCAGCGGCGTATCCGGGATCGCATAAGGCTGGCTCAATCGCGCCACCGACTGCGCGGGTGCTTCAAGGAACGGTTCGCGCAGGCCCACATCAGGCTCAGCAGACCTAAACCTGCTAAGGCAATCCCAAACGGAACTGGCATCCACCGCCCGGAGAGCGCATTCAGCGCAGCCACATTCATCCCGATAATGATCGCCATGAGACACGCCAGAAGTACGAGGCTACCGGTCCATCCCGCTGGCATATATTTCGTCCCGCGAACGCGCCAGAACCAAGGTTTCGTATCAGTCATCGGATTTAACTTAAGCCTCACTTGTTTGTGTGATATCAAATGACTAGAACAGGAGATCGTAAAAATGAGCTTGCTAGCCTCTATCGGATTGATCGTATCGAGCCCGGTGATTGGGGAAGTCATGATCCTGAAGGACGGCGAACTATCTCCAACGAAACTAAGCTGTGAAGAGCGGATTGGACTATTGGCCAATGACCCAGATAGCTCCGTGATAGCCGATGCAAGCGATAGTAAGATCGTCAATGAAGCGCCCAGTGAGTGCGGCCTTAATAATACTGTCTACGCAACCAATCTGGTCCACAGAGATGATAGAATGGTCCAACAGTATAGCGTGACCAAGACTGTCCTGATCATTGACACAGAGGATGGTGAGTAAGCGCGCTAACCTTTCCGTGACGCTTTTTCGGCCAAGCCGGAAATCCCCTGACGCTTGGCCAGTGCTTCAGCGACCTCATCAAGGCTGACGCCTTTTGAGCGTAATCCGACGAGCGTGTGATACAGCAAATCAGCAGTTTCAGACGCGGTCTCAGCTTCACCTTGAGCTGCGAGCGCCAGGGCGAGTTCGGCGCCTTCCTCAGCAATTTTTTTTCCGCAATGAAGCGGGCCTTCTGATAGGAGTTTGGCAGTGTAGGAGGCAGACGGATCACTACAGGCGCGCGCGTCGACTGTCTCCGCCAGATAAGCGAGCATTTCAGCGAGGGATTGACTGGAACCGAGAGGGGATTGGCTCATGGATTTGGCCTTCATGGAAACGGACGGACGGGCGCGCCTGCTTCAGACAGCGCAGCACGCGCCTGATCTAGCGTGACTTCGCCAAAATGGAAAATCGAAGCCGCAAGAACAGCACTCGCGCCGCCTTCGAGAATGGCGGACGGAAGGTCATCGGCCTTACCAGCACCGCCGCTCGCAATAACCGGAATATTCACCGCTGAGGTAATCGCCTTGAGTAGCGGCAGGTCATAGCCAGCCTTCGTACCGTCGCGATCCATACTGGTTAGCAAGATTTCGCCCGCACCTTTGCTTTCAGCCGTTTTGGCGAATTCGACCGCGTCAATTCCAGTCGGCTTGCGCCCGCCATGGGTGAAAATTTCCCAACTTTCGCCGCTTTGGCGTGCATCAATCGCCACGACGACGCATTGCCGACCGGCACGCGCAGCGCAATCTGAAATCACTTGCGGATTTGCGACAGCGGCTGAATTAATGGCGACTTTATCAGCCCCGGCGCGCAACAAGGCGAGCATATTGTCCGCGCTGCGTACACCGCCGCCGACTGTGAGCGGCATAAAACACTGCTCGGCTGTAGCGCTAACGATATCGAGCAGCGTCCCGCGATCCTCATGGCTCGCCGTAATATCGAGAAAACAGAGTTCATCCGCGCCTTGCTCATCATAGGCTTTTGCCAGCGCAACAGGATCACCTGCGTCGCGCAAGTCGACGAAGTTTACGCCCTTCACGGTGCGGCCATCCTTCACATCGAGGCAGGGAATGATGCGGGTTTTCAGAGTCATGGCTGCCACAACACGAAATTCGAGAGCATTTTTAGACCGACCCGCTGGCTCTTTTCCGGGTGGAACTGGGTGGCGAACATATTGTCGCGCGCGACGGCTGCGATCAGGCTTTCGCCATAGGTTGTGCGTGCAGCGACATGATCCACCGCAGCGTTTGCGTAGGCATAGGAGTGGGTGAAATAAACGTGCGGATCGTCACCGAGATCGGCGAGCACTGGATGCGCGCGCGTCGAGGTGAGCGCATTCCAGCCCATGTGGGGAATACGATAGCCATCGCCCGGCTGAATGCGATCGACCGTGCCTGAAATCCAGTCGAGTCCAGGAGTGTTGCCATCTTCCAAGCCATTTGTCGCCAAAAGTTGCTGCCCGACACAGATGCCGAGGAAGGGCACACCGCGCTCTAAAACCGCTTCTTCAAGGCCCTCAATCAGACCGTCGTGCTTTCGCAAATTCGCGGCGCAATCCGCAAAATGACCAACACCGGGGAGAACAATTCGGTCCGCATATTGGAGCACTGCGGGATCATGCG
>JBCBCO010000125.1:0-6577 GCA_038630445.1 Pseudomonadota bacterium
TGATCCATCCCGGGAAACGGCAAAATCAGTAATAATTGTTAAGGCTTTTGTGATTGTCTGGCTTGCGATGAGATTTGCGGGCGCAGAATATTATGGTTGAACCCATCCCTTTGATAACGGAGAAAAATGGCGGGCGAGCACGGCGCACATTGATGCGTCGCCTAATCGATTACGTCTCTATTCCCGGATCAAATGTGCCGCATCAGGATCGTGCGATGGCGGGGGATATTCTGCTGGAAATCCTATTTCATGCGAATGATGAAGACCGGGGGCTGTGTGCGCGGCGACTATCGATCATGAAGGATGCACCGCGTCGGCTGTTGCGCTATCTTGCGCAGTGCAATTTCGAAGTGGCAAAGCCAATTCTGGAAGAGAATGAGGCTTTTGATGCGTCGGACCTCTGTCAGATTGTTGAGCGGGTTTCGGCGCAACACCGCCACGCGATGGCGCGCCGGAAAATCGTGCAGCCTGCTTTAGCGGACAAACTCGCCGAGTTCGGTGAGGCGCATGTCCTCGAAGCCCTCGCGCAGAACAAGGGTGCCCAACTATCTGAGCACGCCATGGACGTTCTGGTCACGCGGTCGCGCAAACATGAACGTTTGTGCCCGATGCTGGTTAAGCGTCTGGATCTCAAACCGTCTCAGGCAATGATCTTGTTCTGGTGGGCTGACGGCGATACGCGCCGCGATATTCTGCGCCGGTATGCGGCGGATAGAATGGAATTGATTGAAATGTGCGGCGACGTTTTTGCTATGGCAGCCGAAGAGAAGTGGGCTGATCCAGTGGCACGAAAGGCCCTTCAGCTGATTGAGCGACGCCAAAGAAATCGCGCAGCGATCGATAAAAGTCCTTATGAGAGCCTCGAAGATGCCATCCGCACCGCAGCAATACAGGGTATGAACCCTGAGCTGGCGCAAGAGATTGGCTATTTGGCAGGGGTAAAGCCGGTGACCATTGCCAAAATCATGAGCGATCATGGCGGTGAAGGACTTGCTGTTCTGTGCAAAGCGACAGGACTTAAAAAGCGACCCCTGGCGGAATTATGGCGTGCCTTGAAGCGACCGCTAAAAATGGATGATGGCGACTTGCACCCTCTATTTACTTACACGTTAGAAACGTATGACCTGTTGAGTGTCGCTAAAGCACAAACGACGCTGCGCTATTGGAACTGGTCGCTATCATCATCATTCTCCCCGAGTGCAACAAAACGCGCGCTTATGGATGATGAAGCCAATGATGAGAGTGATTTCTCAGCCTCACGGCGCACTGCGAAACTCATCTTCGACAGTTGAGGGTTAAAGTAAAAAGCTATCGATTTTCGGCAGCTTCGTTAGCGAAACCTCTGGTCAAAACTAAGACTCAGCCCTAATTCTTGCTATGAGCATGGTTAAGTGAGGGTACTAAGAGCGCGTGGGCTATTTTATTGGGCTGCTAATTGTTATCACTGCGCTTTGGCTTGGTCTCTCAGGCCTTTATAAAACTTTGATCCTGTCCCTGATGGCGGTCTCTGTCATTTTAACGATGCTTCTCGCTGTTCGTTTGAAAGTGATTGATCGCGAGGGCGTCCCTTACGGGCGACTGCCACAGTTTTTACTCTATTGGGTTTGGCTGGTCGCGGAAATTTTCAAAGCGAATTGGCAAGTTATCAAAGCGATTTTGAGTGCGGACCTCAACATCGACCCGGCCTTGGTCAAAGTGAAGACGCAATGTGAGAGTGATCTCGCAAAGACCGTATTTGCCAACTCGATTACGTTGACGCCTGGAACCGTGACTGTGGCGGTTGAGACAGGCAGTATGCTTGTGCATGCTCTTCACGAAGATGCAGCGGGGCCGGGCGCTTTTGATGAGATGGATCGTCGCTCGCGACTGGCTGCTGATGGTCAGGATAAGCGCACATGATTGGGGCGGCGTCTCTGGGCCTGATTGTGGCAGTCTTGCTCTTGTTGATCAGAGCCTTACGCGGACCGACGCTTTATGACCGTGTTGCGGCGGTCAATGCGTTGGGCACGAAAATTGTGCTATTAATCGGGGCGATTGGCTTTCTGCTTGGTCGACCCGAGTGGCTGGATATTGCTCTCCTCTATGCCCTGATCAACTTCGTGACGACCATCGCGATCCTGAAATTCTTCCGCTATCGCTCTTTCCAGGTGCCTATGGTGCGTCGGGAGGAAAGCTGATGGCCGACGTGTTGAATGTCGCATTTGCCATCAAGCCTTGGGTTGGCTCGTTCCTGCTATTAGTCGGAGCGATTATGGGGATTATCGGAGCGATCGGAATGCTTCGGTTTCCTGATGTGTATACCCGTGTTCATGCAGCGAGTGTCATCGACACAGGGGCTATGACGGTTGCGATCGTCGGCATGCTCCTATTGGCGCCAACATGGACAATTGCGATCAAACTCGCCGCGATATGGCTCTTCCTGTTCATTACGGGGCCGACATCGAGCCATGCGTTGATCAATGCTGCCTATAAGGCTGGTCTACAACCTCTTATAGGGGTCGAAGCCCGTAAACCGCGGCAGTCAGATGAGGGTACGTCATGATGGAGGCCTTGGCGGGCATCGACCTCTCGGTTGCGCTTTTAAATATCACCCTTTTATCGACGCTGTTCGTGATTGCGATCGCGATTGCGCGCTTGAGGAGCCTTTTTGCGATTGTGCTGTTGGCGGGGATTTACTCCTTGGTTTCTGCGGTCTGGTTCATAGCGCTCGATGCCGTAGACGTGGCTTTTACTGAAGCCGCTGTGGGCGCGGGCATCTCAACGGTTCTGTTTTTGGGGGCCATGGTTCTAACAGCGCGCACAGCCCAAGCTTCACCCAATAAAGCCCGCCACGTTATTTCTGCGCTGGTCGTGATCGCGGTTGGGGCTGTGTTGGTCTATGCTTCGATTGATCTTCCGGGATTTGGTGATCCCAACTCACCAGCGAGTACGCATATTGGGGTGGAATTTCTTGCGCGAACCAAACCTGAAATTGATATTCCAAATGTTGTGACAGCCGTCCTCGCGTCTTATCGCGGTTTCGATACGCTGGGCGAGGTCGGGGTGGTGTTCATGGCTGGGCTGGGTGTGGTTATGCTGCTTGGTTTTGGCGAGCGGGCCTTGGGCGCGCAACTCAAACAGGGCGGGAACGATGAACCAGAAGATGCAGATCTGGGAGGGCTTGATGACTGATCACCATGTCGTTCTGCGTGTTGTGGCGAAAGTGTTGATCCCGATCATTACGATATACGGATTTTACGTTCATTTTCACGGTGAATACAGCCCCGGCGGTGGGTTTCAGGCTGGCGTGATCCTGGCGGTTGCCTTGGTGCTTTATTCTCTGATTTTCGGGATTAAGCCGACCATGGAAGCGGTTACCCCTGGTTTTGCGCGCGGTGTCGCCGGACTAGGATTTTTACTGTATGCGGGTGTTGGGGTCTGGTCGATGATGATGGGCGGAAACTACCTGCAATATAACGCTCTTCTTCGCGAAGAAGCCGGGGAATTTGTTGGCCAGCATATGGGGATCATCATTATCGAGCTTGGTGTTTTGATGGCTGTGGCAGGTGCCATGGTGTCCATCTATTATGCCTTTGCAGGACGCGTCACAGAGATTAGCGACGAGGACTGGTAGGCATGGTTGAATTTGTCCTCGAGCGCGGAAATTATTGGGCTATCATCGGATTGATGATGATCGGTCTTTTCATTGCGTTCTCGGCGGGCAATTTGATTAAGCGACTGATTGGTTTGGGCGTCTTTCAAACGTCCATCATTCTAATTTACGTTTCGTTTTCGCGTATCGATGGGGGCACAGCGCCGATCCTTTTCGGGGCAGACTATGGCAAGGACAAAAAGCCTGATCCAGCCGTGGGTCTTGAGGCCGCAGAGCAGACGGGTAGCGGGTACGAACCGGTTTATCAGGGACTGGAAAATGTCTATTCCAATCCTTTGCCACATGTCTTGATGCTAACGGCGATTGTGGTGGGTGTTGCGACACTGGCCGTTGGACTGGCGATTATTGTTCGCATCCGTGAGGCATACGGCACGATTGAGGCTGATCAGATTGCGGAGATGGATCGTGCCGTCGCGTTGGCGCAAGCCGCCGATGAAGCCGATGAGCGGACCGGAAAAGTAGGAGCCAGCGCCGTATGATCGATGCGATCATCTCTATCGTGCCCGAGAGCTGGGTCATGCATGCGCCCGCACTGGTTGTTGTGATTCCGATGCTGGCCGGGCCGTTTTGCGCGTTTTTGCCGAATGGGCGTCTGGCGTGGATCGTTTCGATCCTTGCGACCGGGGCGTCGACCTTGATGGCGCTCGTCTTGTTGAGGCAAGTGCAGGCACTGCCTGATGGCGGAGTGATCTCATATGCGATGGGCGGTTGGGCGCCGCCAGCGGGGATTGAGTTTCGTATTGATGCGCTGAACAGCGTTGTTATTCTACTTGTCTGCGCAATGGGGTTTCTGTCATCTATCTTCGCATGGCCGACTGTGAAAGCTGAGATCCGGCGTGCCAAGAAGGCGATGTTTTTCGGAACATTTTTGATCTGTTTTTGTGGGCTTTTGGGTGTCGCCTCGACGGCTGATGCATTCAATCTGTTTGTGTTTTTAGAGATTTCGTCGCTCGCCACCTATGTCCTCGTCGCGCTTGGGGCGGGGCGGGATCGTCGGGCCCTGCCGGCGGCGAGTAATTATCTTATACTAGGCACGATTGGGGCATCGCTTTTCGTTGTCGGTGTCGGGTTCCTCTATGGCGCGACCGGTACGCTCAACATGGCTGAACTGACCGTTTTTATGCGTGAAATCCCTGACAATAAGGCGGTGATGGCAGGTTATGCTTTCATCTTTGTTGGGCTCGGTATCAAGGCGGCGATGTTTCCGCTGCACCAGTGGTTGCCGAATGCGTACGCTTACAGCCCAAGCTTTATTACGATGTTTTTGGCAGCCACTGCGACCAAGGTTGCGATCTATGCCTTGATCCGGTTCCTGTTTACCGTTTTCGGCTTAGACTTCATGTTTGAAGGCCAGAGCCTGATCTGGGTGCTCATGCCGATGGGGATTGCGGCCATGTTGGCCTGTTCTTTCCAGGCGATCTTCCAGACCGATGTGAAGCGAACACTTGCCTATTCGTCGGTTGCGCAGGTGGGCTATATCCTGCTTGGCGTATCGCTCGGGACAGCAGCGGGCGTATCTGCGGGCATGTTCCATCTGGTCAATCATGCGATCATTAAGGGCGCGCTATTCATGGCGGTCGCTGCCGTCGTGCTCGCACACAAGGGAACAACGCTGAATGACTTTCGAGGGCTTGGGCGGACAGCCCCGCTGACAATGACAGCGTTCGGGATTGCTGCACTATCCCTGATCGGTGTCCCGCTGACGGCAGGATTCCAGTCGAAATTCGCTTTGGTCTCTGCGCTTTTGGAAAGCGGCTGGTGGTGGGCCGCGATTATCCTGATGTTCTCCAGTGTGCTCGCGGTGATTTATATGGGTCGGATTTTGGAAATTATATTTTTCCGAGCGCCGCTGAATCCGAACAAGCCTCATGATGAGGCGCCCGCTTTGATCCTGATCCCGCTTTGGGTGCTCGCGCTTGCGAGCGTTGCCATTGGTATTCAAGGCAGCTTCGTTGCGGCTCTCGCGAATGATGCCGCAGCGGCGGTCTTCATGGGGGGCGTGCGATGAGCGGGGAGATGGCCATTGCTGCGGCGCTCATCCTGCCGCTGATGATTACACTGGGCATATGGTTGGTTGGCAAAGTGCCGAACCTGCGCGAGGCGGTGACGTTGATTGGGGCGGCAGCGCTGTTTGGCGTCGTGATTGTGATCGCGGGTCTGGTTGCTTCGGGCACGGCACCGGAATTGGTGCTGTGGAGCGCTGCACCGGGGCTTGAGTTTGCGTTTAAAGCAGAGCCGCTCGGTGCCTTGTTCGCTTTGATCGCGAGCGGTCTGTGGATTGTGAACAGTTTCTATTCCATCGGCTACATGCGCGGTAATCGCGAGCGTAATCAGACGCGTTTTTACATGTGCTTTGCGATCGCGCTGATGGGCGCCGTGGGCGTGGCGCTTGCCGCCAATCTTTTCACACTGTTTGTTTTCTATGAGGTGCTGACCTTATCGACCTACCCGCTGGTTGCGCACAAAGGCGACGAAAATGCGCAACGCGGGGCACGGATATATCTGATGACCCTGCTGGGTACGTCTATCGGTTTCTTCCTTGTTGCGATTATTTGGACAGGTGTTGTGGCCGGGAGCCTCGACTTTGTACCGGGTGGTCTGCTCTCGCAAGTTGAGGGATTACAGCCCATTATCGCCAGCGTACTTTTGCTCTTGTTTGCTTTTGGTGTTGGCAAAGCGGCGCTGATGCCGTTTCACTTCTGGCTACCCAACGCGATGGTCGCGCCCACTCCCGTCTCAGCGCTTTTACATGCTGTTGCTGTCGTAAAGGCGGGGGTTTTCACAATCCTGAAAATTGCAGTTTATATTTTCGGGGAAGATCTTCTGAATCAGACCGGGGCTCAGGACATTGTCATCGCGGTCGCATGTTTTACGATTATTTTGTCATCGCTGATTGCCTTAACCAAAGACAATTTGAAGGCGCGG
>JBCBCO010000126.1:0-6459 GCA_038630445.1 Pseudomonadota bacterium
TCACCAAGTCAGGCCTGACTTGGTGACTTACCGTGAACCGGATAACGTGCATGCCCAATCGAAGCCCCAATACGCAGAACCTTACCATTTGCCGGATAAGGCCGCGAGATAATCTCAATCAAGCGTGTGCCGTATTCGTTCATCTTTTTCAGACTCGTATCGCCCGTTTTTGCAATCACAAGAAATTCATCTCCGCCAAGACGGATCAACAGATCATCGGCCTCTGTAACCTCTTTGAGCCTCGCCGCGGCAGCCTTGATCACATAGTCACCGGCATTGTGGCCATGCGTATCATTAATCGATTTGAACCCGTCAAGATCGATCAGAAGAAAATCAAATTTGCTTTTTGTAGCTCCGATCTGGCGGAAGAATTGCTGCAATCGGTTCCGGTTTCCGAGCCCGCTCAGCTGATCATGCGACGCTTGATGCGCTTCGTGCTGAATAAGCTTCTGCATGTGCTGACGGGCAACTTCAGAGTGATTGGCGACAATGAAGGAACAAAAACCCGTCATCAAAAACGCGCCGAGGATATTGATAAACATCGCGGTCGTATGCTGCTGAGCCGTCATCTCGACAATCTGAAGAACTTCCAGTTGGCTCCCACCGAGTGCCACACCGACGAATATTACAACATTAAGGCCAATCATACCAATCGCTGTGCGCACAGGCAGGACCATCATGGCCGCGATTGGAATACCAATGAGAAGAGGGATCGTCGGACTACTAAATCCCCCTGTCAGAACGACCTCAACCCAGAGAGCGAGACAAAAGGCGCCGAAGAAAAACGGCACCCGTCTTTTGAACGTTTCAAGCTCTTCGGCAGATTTATAAACGAGGAAGAAGACGGAGATGACGGCTAAGCTGATCACGTAGTTCAAAAGGCCGACATTATCGAACCCGAAGGCTATGAATTGGCCAGCGGTCACCATGAATGCAATGGCCAAGACAATTCGCAAAATCGCACGAACGCGCAAACGCCGAATCTCGTCGGCGCCCACCTGCCAGAACGCATCGCTTTCCGGCATAATCAGACTCTGCAGCCCCACAAATTGCACAATCTTCTTCTTCATAAGCCTAATTATGCAGGAAGGCCTCTAAATTAGGATTTCACGGGCCAGAAAATCTGCTTGTATACATTAACCAAGATGATTTTCGCTCTCATTAAAGACTGATGATGCACTCGAAACAGCAGTCTTAGCCCAGCGTCACACTTGGCGAAGGCAGCGAGTGTGATAACTGTTTGCACAAATGGATTGTGAGAGCAAAAAACATGACGGTGATGAGCGATAGCGACGCCCTGCAAGGCATGGAACCGATGCAGACGATTGATGTCCGCGAGGTCTTTGGCCTTGAAACAGATATGGTCGTCCACGGCTTTGAAACGCGCACGGAATACGTGCCCGCAATCGATGAAAGCTATCGCTTCGATCCACAGACCACGCTCGCTCTGCTCGCCGGTTTTGAGCATAATCGCCGGGTCATGGTGCAGGGCTATCATGGCACGGGTAAGTCCACCCATATTGAGCAAATCGCGGCGCGCCTGAACTGGCCGATGATCCGTGTGAACCTCGACAGTCATGTCAGCCGGATCGACATGGTCGGCAAGGACGCCATCGTTCTGAAAGATGGTCAACAGATCACCGAATTCCGCGAGGGCATCCTGCCGTGGGCTCTACAACGCCCGGTCGCCATCACATTCGACGAATATGATGCAGGCCGCCCAGACGTGATGTTCGTGATCCAGCGCGTTCTGGAAGCCAGCGGCAAGCTCACCTTGCTCGACCAGAACCGCGTCATCGCGCCGAACCCTTATTTCCGCCTGTTTGCGACGACAAACACGGTCGGCCTCGGCGACACGACCGGCCTCTATCACGGCACCCAACAGCTGAACCAAGGCCAAATGGACCGCTGGAGCATCGTCACCACGCTGAACTACCTCGAACACGATGCGGAAGTCGACATCGTCTCTACGAAGGCGACCAATGTCGATAAGGAAACGCTCGGCAAAATGGTGACGCTCGCCGATCTGACGCGCAACGCCTTCATGAACGGCGACCTCTCCACCGTGATGAGCCCGCGGACCGTCATCACATGGGCCGAAAACTTCGCTATTTTCGGCGACCTCGGCCACGCTTTCCGCATGACCTTCCTGAACAAATGCGACGAGCTGGAGCGCCCGTTGGTGGCAGAAATGTACCAACGCTGTTTCGCTGAAGAACTGCCTGAAAGCGCACTCATGGTGAAGGTGGCTTAGGACCCATAAAGGTGGTCGAGCTTTTCGTTAGAATTGCTGTTGTTCTTTTGGCGGCAATGGCGTTTCTTATAGTCCACTTCACACATGGCTATATGCTCGATAAATACTTTCCACTGCAAGACAATAAAGTGCGCTGGAGCCCTATTTTACTGCAGATCGTAACACTCATGTGGGTCGGCGTATTCATAGGCTTGTGGTTTCTGATCACAGAGCCAGGAATTGGACATGCGTTAGTTCTTATCATTCTGATAAGTCTACTCGTATGCTCTTATTTCCTGCAATTCTGGCCTGGCGCAGACCTACAGGATGAAGGGATCATATTTCGGCGTTTTTATGGTCGAAAAATCTACGTACGATGGCGAGATATTATAGCCAGCAGGCTGACTTGGTACTCATCCTTGCTGCGAGTAGAAACAAGCGATGGACGGAAGCTTGGTTTGCAAGTCGTAAATAGAGGCATTTGGCCCCTTTGGGAGGAACTTGTGAAAAGAAATGTCCCTTCACCCACCGAAGAAGACCTAAAAGCAGCAATTGAACGCCAACAGCGACGCTGATCGCTTAATTGCAGATAGTGGAGCGCACCTAATCCTTTGGCACCTGCGTAATCAGTCGCGCGCTGCGTTGGCCAGAGAAATACGCCCAGATCCAGCTGATTGAGACCGCGATCTTGCTGCGGTTCCCGATCAGGAAGTAAATGTGCGCGAGGCCCCAGACCCACCAGCCGAGTGTGCCGCGCAGTTTGGTCCAGCCGAAATCAATCACCGCCTCACTCGGCCCAATCGTGGCGAGGTTTCCAGCATGCTTATACTTGAACGGCTTTAACGTTTTGCGCTTCAGAAGCCGCTTAATCGCTTTGCCAACATACTTGCCCTGCTGTTTCGCCGCTGGCGCGATCCCCGGCACCGGATTGGCATCCTTGTCCATGACGGATGCCGTGTCTCCGATAACAAAAATATTCTCATGCTCCGGAATATTCAGCTGCGGGGCTACCACCGCCCTGCCAGCGCGATCAGCCTCCATATCCAGCCATTCAGCCGCGTTCGAGGCCCGGACCCCGGCTGCCCAGATCGCGGTGTGAGAGCGAATAAACTTGTCATTCGCTTGAACGCCCTCAGCGGTAATATCCGTGACGCGATGATCGGTCAGAATATCGACGCCCAGCTTTTCCAGTGCTTTCGCCGCATAATCGGACAAGTCCTCCGGCAAGGCCCGCAAGATTCGGTCACTGCCTTCGATCAGCAGAACGCGTGTGCGCCGCGTATCGATGCGCCGGAACTCTTTCGGCAGGACAGAATGCGCCAGCTCAGCGATGATCCCGGCGAGCTCCACACCCGTTGGACCCGCGCCGATGATCGCAAAGGTCTGATGCGCCTTGCGTTCTTCTTCGCTGGCCGCGAGCTCCGCCTTCTCAAACGCGCTCAGAATTCGGCGGCGAATTTTGATCGCATCTTCAAGCGTTTTCAGGCCCGGCGCGTGCTCTTCCCAATGCTCATTGCCGAAATAGGAATGCCGCGCCCCCGTGGCGAGCACCAGACTATCGAAGCCAATGGTGTCCCCATTGCTGAGGCTCACCGTCTTGGCATCTTTATCGACACCGCTGACCTCAGCCATCAGGGTCGTCACATTCCCGCATTTACGCACCAGCCGCCGCAGTGGCCACGCCACATCAGAGGTCGGCAGGATGGTCGTCGCGACCTGATAGAGTAAAGGTTGGAAGAGGTGATGGTTCTTCTGATCAATCAGCGTGACCCGGACATTCCGCTTGCCGCGAATCTCATTCACGCAGGACAGCCCACCAAATCCGCCCCCGACAACAACCACATGATGCTGATCCGTCATAATGACACCCTCACTCATCGAGCGGATGATCCGCTCCAGATGTCAGCGCATGTGCGCCTCTGCCCGATCACGGTCAACCGGGCACGCGTTCACGTTTGATGTCGAAAAAGTGGGTTTCTGTGATTGCCCTACAAAATGCCTAGCCCTCTCCTCATCCTGAGCGAAGTCGAAGGGCCAACCACCCCATGGTGCCCAGAAGCTGGGGTGGTTGGGAGGGGGAGAGGGCTAGGCGCTGCACGCGTTCAGCAATGCATCAAGCCTCGCCCGCGGTCTCGAACATGGCCGCTTCCATCGCTTCTTGCGGCGACTTACCCGCCCAGATCACGAAGTTAAAGGCCGGAACAAACATGTTCACCGCGTCCAGTCCGGCCGCCATGACCGCGCGCACTTCGCCTGAATCAGGCTCAGCACGATCCAGCATCGGAATGGCATGGCGGAAAATGATCACCTGCTCCTCGGCCCAGTAATCGAAGTGACCGAGCCACAAACGCTCATTCGCCATCATCACAAGTTCAGCAATCTGCATCCGGCGCGCCGATGTCGGTTTCACATCCAAAGTGATCGAAAAATGTAGCGCAGGCGGTTCCGCACGATTGGCAAACAAAGCACCCATATCACCCCAGCGCGTCGCGGCCACGCATTGCACGCTGACATCGTCTTCATCGCGTTGAAAATCCCAACCGGATTCTGTCAGGCAACTTTCGACCAGTTCCAGCGCATCGACACTGTGATCTTCTGATTGGCTTAGAGACAGGCTCATCGAGAATCCCCTTTCCGAATCGCTACGGCATTCTGACCGTTTCTTAAGCTATCATGGGGTTAAAGCCGCGCAAGAGTCTTGGTTAAATAGCAGTGTATAAGTCTAAATGGAGCTAGCTCAACGCAGGATCTGGGTGCTTGCCCTCGATCAGGTCACGTTTTGCCAGAATGGCCTCAATCAGGAAGCGCATGACCAGCTTGATCCTTGGCGTTTCGCGCAGATCGGGATGGGTCAGAACCCAGATATCCTGTTTGGGGATCGGAACTGAGCCAGGCAGACGAACCAAACCGGGATTGGGATCATCCATATAACATGCGCCGCGGATCAGGCCGTGGCCCGCAAGAGCAGCACGGTGGCGCATCGTAGCATCATCAATGGCCATGGACACACGTGCCTCAGGAACAGCGGACACGTCAATCCAATCCGGGCGCTCCTCTGCCGCACTTGGCGTGATCCATACGCGCTCTTCGGGAGGCGTTTTGATGAGATAATCCGGTGCGCAATAGTGCGCGATATAATACGGAAACAGTCGCCGCCCGACCAAGTGTTCAGGCGGATCCTGCGTCGCCCGAATAACAATATCGGCTTCTGAGCGATCTAGATCAGCAAAAGCATACCCGGTCTTTATATTGAGCCTGATTTGCGGATGCGCTCTCCCAAATGCAGCGAAGTCATCGAGCAATAAGAATTGACCAATCGCCTGCGGAATCGAGAGTGTGACCACACCATTGATCTGATCCGGGCCTGCGCGCGCTTTCCGCTCGGCCTCTAAAATGGCCTGCTCCATAATTTTCGCGGCATCCAGCGCAGCCATACCCTTTGCTGTGATCTGATAACCTGTTGGCGTTTTCTCAAACAGGTCCGGGTCAAGCGCTGCAAGGCGCCTCGAAAGTGTTGAGTGATTAACGCCAATGACCTTAGCAGCCGCGCGCAGGCTTTTCTCTCGATGAAGCGCCAAGATTAATCTGTAATCATCCCATATCATTGGTGCATTTATGCACCAATACTTGTCCTAATCAATCCGGGACACATCAATATCGCACCAACCAGGGTCTGGGTTCGCTACTATGGAGACCTAAAAATGCGAAAAACGCTCACTGCCGCCGCCCTCGCCCTAGGGCTGCTCAACACGGGCTGCGCACTCAATTCAACAGCTCAATCTGCTGCACCTGATGTTGCTGAGAACAGCGCACCGATTCCGGTGTCGCTGAAAAAGGGACAGGTGATCTCCTACATTCTGATCAACTCTAAACGCTCAGATGAGGCTCAATCCGTCCGCCAAGCCTATTATGAAAAGGCCTTCCCGCTCGCCAGCGGCTTTGGCCTCCAACGCGTCATCGACCTACAGGTCCCCACAAGCCTTGTCGGCGACACCAAACGCGACGCTGTCACCCTGTTCTCCTACCCCGATACGGCCTCAGAGTCGGGCTTGGCAAACCACCCGGATTGGCCCTCAATCAAAGCCATGCGCCCCGACGCCTGGGACGAGTTGATCATCTTCACAGGTGAACTTGAAAACGATCTCGCCTTCAATTTCGACCCAACCAAGGCCTATACACTCGCTGTCGCAGAGATTGATCCTGACGCGCCTGAGGCCTATAATGCC
>JBCBCO010000127.1:0-6278 GCA_038630445.1 Pseudomonadota bacterium
ACTGCTCTACATTGTGATGGGCCTTATCCAGCCCTCGCTTGAGCGCATCTATCTGATTGTCGGCCTGTTCATGGTCATCAAAATTTTCTTCTCTCTGTATGAAATTGCGGCTGATGCCTACGTCATCGAGAACCTGCGCGATGAAGAGAAAGGCGCGGGCTCTGGGGCTTACTGGTTCGGCAAAGAGGTCGGCCAAGTGATCGGCCTCGCTGTCCTCCTCTACATCGCTGACGTTTACGGTTGGATGGCCTGCTTCTTCAGTGCCGCGGGCCTGTTCATGCTCACCAATATGATAGCGCTCACCCGTAAGGAGCAACCGGTCCGTCCGCGCCCGGAAAATCATCAGGCGAAGCTATGGACCTATGTCAAAGAGCCGGTGAACCGACGCGTCCTTTTGCTCGTCTTTGTCTTCGCTTTCGCCGTGCAGATCCCATCAGCGATCATCGGCCCCTTCCTAAATGACAAAGGCTTTTCGCTGGCACAGATCGGGGTCACGGTCGGTGTCGCTGCAGGCATCGGCGCAGCTCTGTCTCTCGCGATAGCATCCTTCACAATCCGCCGCGTCGGCATCAAGCGTATGGCCATCATCGTTGGGGCCTTTGGCCTTTTGGCTTTGCCCCCTTTCCTCTGGCTGACACAGACAGATAGCCCAACACTCTTAGTCGTTCTCGCAATTATCTTCTGGGGCTCATTGATGACCGCGCCGATCCGCATGACCTTTTACGCCGCGCGGTTGCAGTGGACCGGACGGGATCAAGCCGGCACCGATTTGACGCTACAGCAATGCGCCTGGTTCTTCGGATATGCCGCGACTTTGGCTGCCAGTGGCTTCGTCGCCAGCCTTCTTGGTTGGAACGCGGTCTTCATCCTGAACGGCGTTTTGGTAACAACGGTCATGATTGCATTCATTCTGTTGCATGATCGACTATGTGCCGAAACATCTGCATTGCATAATCGAGATGACGTGAGCGCGGTTGCTTAAACGCTAACTATTGCCGTCAACCTTTCAAAGTGTATACACAATTAGGGCGGATTGAGGAGCATTCGTGTCAGAAGAATTCCCTAAATCTGTCACGTCTCCGGCGATCACGCCGATCCTTCCGGGGCTCGCGAACGGACTTCCCCACCAGAGCGATCTCGATTTGCTTGACCTGGGTTTGATCGCAAAAGCTGTATGCTCTGGCCTGTATGTTTCCGGGCGCAGCCTGAGTGACATTCTTGTTCAATCCGTGCGCGCCGAACTCTCCGATGATCGCAAAGTCGACATCGATCTCAGCATCGAAGATCAAGTTACAGCCCGCTGCGACAGTCTCGCTAGAACCGCACTCTACACCGGCTCACAGGGCGCTGTCCTGCTTCCGATCGGTAGCCGTGACGTCTATTACAAACCGCGTGCGCCCAAGCCAATAAAAGCCATTGTGCCCGACGTGGTCCAGCGACCAGACCCGGCCTTTCGACAAGCGGTTGAAGTCGCGTTCTCTCAATCCCCAAACACCATGACCGCCGCCGTCGCGATCCTCCACAAAGGAGATTTGGTCGCCGAGCACTATGACGCTGGCGCCAACCAGAAGATGCCACTCGAATCCTGGTCAATGGGAAAGTCGCTTGCTGTGCTTTTGCTCGCTTGCGCCATCAACGATGAACTGATCACACTCCAAGAACCTCTTGCCCTCAAAGAGTGGCCGGACGATGACCCCCGTCATTCCATCCGCGTCGAAGACGCGCTCCGAATGTCGAGCGGCCTCGATTTCTCCGCCACATGGGCAAGCGATTATGAGCCGGAGCGACATGGCTATGCCGATCATGGCCTAATATATTCCGGCGCACTCGATAGCCGGGCCCTAGTCACCAGTCGCCCGCTCGCGCATCCGCCGGGAACATTTGGTGCCTATAAAAACAGCGATACGCTCCTCCTCATGGCCGCGCTCGAAGATCGATTACTGAAAGCCGGTCTCGATCCGCTACTCTGGCCCTATGAGCGCTTGCTTGGCCCTCTCGGTGCATCTTCCATCCTTTTGGAAACCGACCCGTACGGGCACTTCCTGCTCACCGGCTATGTTTACGGGACAGCCCGCGACTGGGCGCGTCTCGGTCAAATCTTCATCGATAAAAATCTGGCTGACAGCCTCAAAGTCGATTGGTCAACCTTACAAGCCTGCCTCCAACCAAGCTCGGCATGGACAGGCCAATACTGGATGGCAGACGCTCCCGCCAACTTCACAGACAGCATCTATGGCGGCCAAGTCTGGCTAAACCGCCACGCTGCTAAAGACCGCTGGCCCGCGCCTGATGATACCGCGTTCTTTCTCGGCGTAGGCGGTCAGTACACGTTCATGATCCCCAGCCTCGATCTGGTCGTCGTCCGCATGGGCCATATCCGTGGGACAATCGACACAAACGCCGGGCGAGGCCATGTTCCCGCACTGCTTGAAGCCGCCTGCGATGCCGCAAGGAGCGCCGCATGAGCCGGACACAAATTTGGGTGATCGCCCTGACGATTGCTGCTGCGGTTACGATTGGGCAGATGATCGGATTCCAGACCTTTCAATTGGGACTCATCAAAGTCACGCTACCGCCTCTGATCTTCGCATTCTTCTTCGGTTTGCTTTTTAACCCAGCGATTATTCCGCCGCTCAGTCGTCTGATAGGACCCGGTGCTGGTCAGCGATCGGCGCAACTTGTCGGTCCAGCTGTTATGCCCGTTATTGTCATTTTGACAGCTGGCATTGGATCGAGCTTTGATGAGTTGTTGGGGCTCGCGCCGGCTCTTTTTGCTCAGGAATTCGGCAATATTGGAACGATGCTTATCGCGATGCCCGTCGCGGTTTTGCTATTTCGGATGGGTCGAGAGTCGATCGGGGCAACCTTCTCGATTGCGCGCGAGGGCGGCATCGCCTTCATCTTCGACAAATATGGCGCAAACACACCCGAAGCAACGGGCATTATGGGCGTTTACATTTGCGGCACATTTTTTGGTACCATCATGTTTGCTGTGATGCCGCCGCTTGTTGCGTCATCTGGAATATTCGACATGAACGCGCTCGCTATGGCTTGCGGCAATGGTAGCGGTAGTATGATGGCCGCTTGTGCAGCCTCACTGGAGGCCAGTTTGGCTGAACCCGGTGACAATCTCATTGAAGAACTCGCGGCCGCATCGAATTTTGCCTCAGGCGTTTCAAATCTGTTTGTCATAATCTTTATTACGATCCCACTCGCTGAGCTTTATTTTCGAACCTTGTCAAACATCCGACAACCCATTGCCGCCTCTGGCCGTCAAATGGGTGGTTTCGGCAATGAAAGCGACGATGGCCTTGCTATCCCGGTGTCGCGTGCTGAGCAATTCCTCCGGGATATACGACTGAGCTTCATTGCGATCTGTGCGGCAGCATTTGCCCATCTCGTCGTCGGACTTGGATCGGTTGAGCTTCTTTATGGTCTGGCGACGATTTTTGTGATGACCGTTTTTGGATATGGGTTAGCGCGGCTCTTCCCGCTGAGAATCTTGCCGGATTTATTCTGGGTCTCAATGGTTGCGATGGTTGCTTGTTGGCCGGGCGTGCCGGGTTCTGAAACAATCAGAGCTCTGATCGACCCTGTTTCATTTATGGCGGCGATCACGGCTCTTATGGCTTTCGCGGCGATCGGTATAAGTGCCCGTGAGGTGAGCCTTTTCAAACGGTTTGGACTGCAATTTATTGTGGTCGCGTTTTTCGTTTTCTTCGGAACATTCATGGGCAGCGCAGTTATTGCTGAAGCCGTCATTCGCTTCACACCGTCACTATAAGCTCCCATCCGTTCTCTTTAGCGCATCCTCAGTCAGCGCCTTGCGATCAATCTTGTTCGTCGCGGCAAGCGGCAGGCTCTCAACAAAAAAGATACGTCGCGGATGGGCATAGGCTGGCCCGTTCTCAATCGTATAAGCTTTCAGATCGTCCTCGCTCAAGCTCGGATCAGAGCAAATAACAAAGGCCACCGGCGCTTCATTCTTCACCGCATGCGGTGCCGCCACAACGGCGGCTTCCACAACGCCCTCATGACGTTCCAGGAGCTGTTCGACGTTCGCCGGAAAGACATTCTCCGCCCCGACTTGCATCATATCATCCGCGCGCCCGACGAAAGCGTAAAACCCGTTCTCGTCCCGGCGCATCCGGTCCCCCGTAATATACCAGCCATCCTCAGTCAGACGCGCTGCGCTATCGTCCGGACGTTTCCAATAGCCTTTCAGCGTCATCGGGTTGCGAATGTGCAGGATGCCTTCATCCTCGCTCGGCCCATCCACCAAGCGTGCCTCCACACCAGCCATAAGAGCCCCCAAAGCTGTTGGCGGTGTTGGTAAGCCGTCCGGATGAGCGCTGAAAGACACCGGCCCCGTTTCAGTCGTCCCGAACCCGTTGGTGATCTTCGCACTCGGAAACGCGGCCTGAATGCGCGAGAGCAATTGCTTCGATAGTGGTGAAGAACCCAGCCCGATCTGTTCAACATGATCAAGACTGTGGCCGAATCCACCCTCAATCGCTTCCGCCATCAGCGCCGCCATCGTCGGCACGCCGGTAACACGCACAACCTCATGACGCACAATCGCATCCAGCATTCCGCTCGCAGAAAACGCTTTCATCAAAACGACATGCGCGCCGGACGAGAGCAAATTCAAAAGATGAAACTGCCCATTCATATGAAACAATGGCGCAGCCACAATCGCGCTGCGTCCGGCCATCGTCTCTGCCAGCCCGGTAAACTGGCGCAGCGCCCAGCTGTACCCATGATGGGTGATCGGAACCCCTTTCGGTAAACCCGATGAGCCGGACGTGTACATAATCAGCGCGAGGTCTTCTTCCCCCGGTGACCAATAGGGCGCGCGAAGATCGACCGCCCCGGTCAACTTGCTAATATCGATCAGAGGAAGGTCCGTCTCAAACGCACGATCCGAAGCAACCAAAACACAATCAGCTTCTTCAATCAGGGCGATCTGATCCGCGAGAGCAAGCTTGGTATTGATCAAACACACCACAGCGCCTAAACGCAAAGCGCCCAAGAGGCAATAGACATGCTCGAGCGAGTTATCCGCCGCCAGTGCTAAATGCTGCCCGGATTTCAGGCCACCTGCGTGCAAGCGCGCAGCCGCGCGTCCAATATTCTCATCCAGCTCTTCAAACGTCACCGCACGCTCGCGGCCATCTGTAGCAACTTCAGTAATCGCAATATCGGCGCGTTTATCCGCCCAGAACGGCGCGCTGGCGAGTTGTTCAACCATGTCTAGCCAATCCGCGCTGCGTAAACCGCACGCCCAATCGCACACAGCTGATCTTCAGCATCGATAATCTCAACGTCTGCGACACCAACGGTGCGCCCGACCCGGCGCGCGAAGGCCTTGGCCAGAACGTAATCACCCATGACCGGGCGCAGATAATCCACTTTCATATCAATCGTGGGGACCGCGCCGCCAACCGCCTGCGCCACGGCCAAGTCCCCCGCCGTATCAATTAGCGCCGCCAAAGGACCACCATGAATTTGCGCCGACCCGTCCATGCGCTGAATTTCCGGGCGCGAGACCATTTTCAACGTCACAGTTCCTGCATCTGGATCGGCGTCTGTCACCTGAACATTCAGGAATTTCGTAAAAGGCGATCCGTCCAAAAGGCCTTGAAGGCCCTCTTTGCTCATTGGCGCGCTCATAGCGTCACCACCTGCTTACCAATGACCTCGCGATTGATCAGTTCGTCAAAAGAGGCCGCGATATCGGAGGCATGCCGGGTGCTGTGGATCACCGGTTTGAACACGCCTTCGGCAACCCGACCCAGAAGCTCTGCCTGATCCTCCATGCTCCAGCCATTTGATCCCACAATCGACTGCTCAAACGACCAGATATAACGCAAATCCTCCTGCGGATCGTGACCCGCGCTCGCCCCACACACCAGAATGCGTCCCTCATTCTTCAGGCATTTCAAACTGTCCACCCAGGTCGGTCCGCCAACATAGTTGATGATGACGTCCATCCCTCCGGGCTCACCATAGAAAGCCGGCTTACCATGACGGCTAACCAATTCTTTGCGCCAGTCTTTATTAGATGTATCCAGCGTTTCATCCGCGCCAATATCGCTCAATGCATGAAGCTTATGCGCTCCAGACGCTGCACCGATGACGTAGGCTCCGCGTGCTTTGGCGAATTGGATGCTTGCAACACCAACGCCACCCCCCGCTCCCAGAACCAGCATTTTCTCACCCGCTTTGACATCCCCGCGAGTCTCAATCATGCGCAACGCCGTACCGTAAGCGACCGG
>JBCBCO010000128.1:0-6276 GCA_038630445.1 Pseudomonadota bacterium
CGACGGATACAGCTGCGGCCCTGCGCGCGGCGGAGATGAATTGCGAGGCCATGCTAAAGGGCACGCAGGTTGATGGGGTCTATTCGGCCGATCCAAAAACAGACCCGGATGCGGTGCGTTATGAAACGCTCGCCTACCAAGATGTGCTGGCGCGCGACCTGCGTGTCATGGATGCGTCCGCAGTTAGCCTTATGCGTGACACAAATATACCGATTGTGGTTTTCTCGTTACACAATAAAGGTGCCCTGCAAGATGTGCTGAAAGGCGAGGGGCCCAGTACAGTGATTTCGGCAGAGTGAGGCCAGCAAGATGAGTTATGACAAGAAAGACATTGAGCGCCGGATGGAGGGTGCGATCACGTCGCTTCAATCAGAGTTGCAAGGGCTGCGGACCGGACGTGCCTCGATCAACTTGCTCGATACAGTGATGGTGCCGGCCTACGGATCAAATATGCCGATGAATCAAGTTGGCTCTGTCAGCGTCATGGACTCGCGAATGTTGGCCGTGAATATCTGGGATAAGGGTCTGGTTGCCGCGGCTGACCGCGCTATTCGCGATGCGGGTTTGGGGCTCAATCCTGTCGTTGACGGGCAGAATCTACGGATTCCGATCCCGCCGCTGAATGAGGAACGCCGGGTCGAGCTAACGAAGGTCGCGGGCAAATATGCTGAGTCAGCGCGTGTTGCGGTCCGCAATGTACGCCGTGACGGCATGGATGCCATCAAGAAAATGGAGAAGGACGGTGACATCAGTGAAGATGATCTGAAACGCCTCTCCGACGAAGTTCAAAAACTGACCGATACCTATGTCGGACAAGTCGACGACACCTTGAAGACCAAGGAAGAGGAGATCATGCAGGTCTGATGGTTTCTACCGCTGCCTCTCCTTTTACCGGTGGAGATGCGCCGGAGCCTCCCCGCCACGTGGCGATCATTATGGACGGGAATGGGCGCTGGGCGACCTCTAAAGGCTTGCCGCGTGCGGTTGGTCATGAGCGGGGCGTTGAAGCGTTGAGGCGCACGGTTGAAGCCGCTCAAGGGCTCGGCCTTCATACATTGACGGTGTTTTCCTTTTCGACCGAGAACTGGCGTCGGCCAGCCTCTGAGGTGAGTGCGTTATTTGGGCTCTTAAAATCCTATGTAAAACGTGACCTGGATCGTTTAGCGCGTGAAGGTGTGCGCATTCGTATTCTGGGTACCCGCAGCGGCCTGCCGGCCGATATTGCCGACTTGGTCGCTTTGGCGGAAACGCGGACAGCAAAGAACACAGCGTTCAATCTATGTATTGCCTTCAATTATGGAGGGCGCGAAGAAGTCGTACGTGCAGCGCAGAAAGCGGCAGAAGCTGTAAAGTCGGGTGACCTCGATCCGGATCAACTTGATGAGGCGCTCTTCAGCGGGTTTTTGGACACCGCCGATCTAAGCGACCCTGACCTTTTGATCCGCACAAGCGGTGAGTCGAGGCTAAGCAACTTTTTGATTTGGCAGTGTGCATATGCCGAACTGGTGTTTATGGATGTTCTGTGGCCGGACTTTGGCTCGGTTGAGCTTCGTCGCGCGATAGATATCTATATGGCGCGCGAACGCCGTTTTGGCGGCCTGGTCTCCGGGGCGGCCTGACACGATGGCAGATGCTGTGCGCCGGTCACCGAGCGACCTCGGTCTGCGTCTTATATCCGCGGCGGTGATGATCCCGTTTGCCCTTTTTATCGTTTGGCAAGGCGGGATATGGCTGGCGATTGGATGCGCGGTTCTGGCGCTTGGCATGGGCTACGAGTGGGTTCGCATGAGCGCATCTCCCCTAATGAAACAGTTTTTGCCTCTGGCCGCGCTGCCGGTTTTAATCGCGGCATTGACCTCTCCTTTATTCGGTATCGTCGCGCTTTTGTTTTGCGCCGCGCTGGCCGGAGGTTTGCACCCTCTTTTACGCGAAAGGACATATTCGGCGATGGGACTGGCCTATGTCGCGGGTATGGCGCTCGCAGGTTACCTCCTTCGCGCTGGGCCTTGGGATGGTGCGGCCGCTGCTTTGATCACGATGGGAATGGTTTGGGGATCTGACTCAGCTGCCTATTTTACGGGTCGAACTATTGGTGGACCCAAGCTCACCCCGGACTCACCGTCAAAGACCTGGAGCGGGGCGATTGGAGCAGTGGTTTTTACAAGTCTGTGCGGTTTGCTCGCCGCGCGTATTACGGGTGGAGATTGGCTGCTCTGGATGCTGATTGGTTTCTTAATTTCGGTCTTCGCGCAAATGGGTGATCTCGTAGAAAGTCGTATCAAGCGGCGCTACGGGGTGAAAGATGCCAGTGGATTAATTCCGGGGCATGGCGGTGTCCTCGACCGGGTCGATGGATTAGGTATTGTTTGTGTGGTCATGACACTCGTCTTATATACAATGCCTTTTCTGTCCGCACAGCTCGGGCTGGTTTGATGGCCGTTCGTAAGATCAGCATTATCGGGGCGACAGGCTCTGTCGGTACGTCCGCTGCGAGCGTCATAGACTATGCCAATGCGGCGGCTCTAGAGCGCGTATTTGAAGTTGATGCATTGGTCGCTGGGCGCGATGTTAAAGGGCTTGTGCAACAGGTGAAGGCCTTGGGTGCGCGCCATGCCGTGATCGCGGATGAAGACCGATACAGCGATCTTAAAGAGGCATTGAGCGGTCAGGATGTGACCTGTGCTGCAGGGAAAGCGGCGGTCTACGAAGCTGCTGCGCGACCCGTGGATCGCGTTTTAGCCGCCGTCGTAGGCATTGCGGGTTTGCCCTCGACCTTCGCCGCGATTGAGGCCGGTAATTCGGTTGCGTTGGCAAACAAAGAGAGCATGGTCTGTGCGGGACCAATGTTAAACGCCCTTGCGATGAAGAACGATGTAAAAATCGTTCCGACCGACTCTGAGCATAATGCTATGTTCCAAGTCATGGAGCAGCGTAAAGATGTTGAGAAACTGATCCTCACAGCATCAGGTGGCCCTTTTCGGAAGACACCGCGCGCTGAGCTTTATAATGTGACGCCTGATCTCGCCTTAGCACACCCGCGCTGGGATATGGGGCGTAAAATTTCCATTGATAGCGCGACTCTATTCAATAAGGGGCTAGAGCTAATCGAGGCCGCTTATCTCTTCGATATGCCTGAGGCCCAAATTGACGTTGTGGTGCACCCTCAGTCAATTGTGCATTCACTTGTGGCGTATCGCGATGGGTCCGTTCTGGCTCAGATGGGTGAGCCGGATATGCGAACCCCGATTTTACATGCTCTAACCTGGCCCGACCGGCGCCAGCCTGGGCCCGCAAAGCGTCTTGATCTTGCAACACTCGGCCAGCTTGATTTTGAGGCGCTGGACGGTTCGCGTTTTCGCTCAGTCGATCTCTGCCGTGAGGCTTTAAGAGCTGGTGGGGGCGCGCCTACGGTCTTAAATTGTGCTAATGAAGCGGCCGTAGCTGCATTTCTTGCGGGTCAATGCGGGTTTGTCGACATAGAGTGGATCGTAGCAGAGGCTCTATCGCAGTTCTCTGCGGGCGTAGATGCCTCGAACCCCTTGAACAGTCTGGATGCTGTTCTGGCGCTCGATGCGGACGCAAGATTATTGGCGCAAGACCTCGTTAAACAGGCAGCTCTGCGTCGCGAAGGAGTTTAGCGCTTGGCCGATATCCTGAGCCAGGGACCATTATTTGTCGGCAGCCTGCTGCTGATGCTTGGCGTTGTGGTGACGATCCATGAGCTTGGTCACTACTGGGCCGGGCGTTGGGCAGGCGCGGCGGTGGAATCATTTTCGGTCGGCTTTGGAAAGCCGATTTTTGAGCGCAAAGACAAGAACAATACCCGTTGGCGCGTGAACTGGATGCCGTTGGGCGGGTTTGTCAAATTTGTTGGTGAGAGCCAGATGCCTGATGATGTCGGCGTCATAGAGGAAGGCCCAATTGGCAAGACCTATTACGAGATCGGCCCTGGCAAGCGCGCGATTATTTCAGCCGCAGGGCCGATCGCGAATTTTATCTTGGCAATTGCGCTCTTCGCGTTTTTCTACTCGGTCCGTGGTGTGCAGTATTACGATGTCGTTGTTGCAGGGGTTGCTGAGGATATGCCTGCGATTGAAGCGGGCTTGCAAGTCGGCGATGTTATTAACGAGATCGACGGAGAGAGGATACGAACGGTCGAAGACCTCATGTCGATCACGGGCATTTCCTCCGGCAAAGCTCTAAACTTCAAGATCGACCGTGATGGGCAGGTTGAGGCAATTACAGTGACGCCTATACGCGTCACGCGCCCGAATGCGATTGGGCAAATCGTGCCTCAAGGCACCATCGGGATTGCCCCAGCTGCATTAGAGGGCAGTCTTGTCTTTGAACGCGTTGGCCCCTTTTCAGGAATGTGGAAGGGTGTTCAGCAAACCAAGATCACGATTGAGCGGACCTCATCCATGTTGTCTCGTATCGTGACCGGTAATGAGCCGCTCAGTATGTTGTCTGGTCCGGTTGCCATTGGCGATGCCGGTCGGCGGGTTGCGAACATTACACTTGGTAATGAGAGTGTTCCGCTGTCACAGCGCTGGTCGAATTATTTTTGGACGATGGTGCAACTGTTTGCAGCGATCTCTATCGGTCTTGGATTCTTTAATCTTTTGCCATTTCCGATATTGGACGGTGGTCATATCGTTGGATGTGCTTATGAAGCTATCGTCGGCAAACGCGTGCCTCCTCAGATTGAGGAATACGTCTTGCGGGCCGCTCTTGTGCTGATATTGACCTTGTTCGTCTTCATCACATGGGGTGACATTATCGAAACGGGTCTGTTTAACGGGGCATCAGGCTAAGGGGCCGTGAGGAGGAGAGTTGAGTTCCATGCGTAACGTGTTTGCGGCTGCCCTTATGGCCTCCAGTGGATTCGCTATGCTTGCGGGTCTGTCGGCGCCTATGGCTGAGGCTCAGCAAGGTGAGGCGATCCGCAGTGTTATCGTCGAAGGTAACCAGCGCATTGATGACCGTACAGTTCAGTCCTATCTCTTGGTCGAGCCTGGTGACGCTTTCGATGCTGATCGTATTGATCTATCGTTAAAAACCCTATTTGCGACAGGCCTGTTTGCAGATGCGTCCTTTGAGAAGGCTGGTCCGGACCTGATTGTCCGTGTGGTTGAGAACCCGATCATCAACCGCGTCCTGTTCGAGGGGAATAGCAATCTCGATGATGATAAGCTGCGTGAGGAAGTGCAGGCTGCACCGCGTGGGATTTTTACCGCGGCGCGTGTCCAAGCCGACGTGCAGCGTATCCTTGAACTGTACCGTCAGTCCGGGCGTTTCTCTGCGACGGTTGAACCAGAATATAAGCCGCTCGAGCAAAACCGTGTCGATCTGGTCTTCGTGATCACCGAAGGCCCGGTGACGGGTGTGCGCGCGATTAACTTTATCGGCAATGAAGAGTTTTCTGATCGTCGCCTTCGCAGCGAGGTTGTCACGAAACAATCACGCTGGTGGCGCTTCTTCAGCTCGAACGATAATTACGATCCGGGCCGTTTGGACTTTGACCGTGAATTGCTGCGCCAGTTCTACCAGAACCGAGGCTATTATGATTTCCGAGTGATTTCTGCCGTCGCCGATCTGACTCCGGACCGTGAAGATTTCTACATCACCTACACGATTGAAGAGGGTGAGCAGTACACATTCGGTGAGGTCAAAGTTGAAACCGAACTTGATAAGCTGAATGAAGACTTGCTGCTTCGGATTGTGCCATTTCAAGATGGTGACCTATTCCGCGGAGATGCGATCGAAGATACGATTGACTCGCTGACCTTCGCCGCCGGGATCGCGGGATACGCCTTTGTCGATATCACGCCGCGTTTGGAGGCGGATCCGGATACAAATAAGGTCAATGTCACCTTTGCCATTGATGAGGGCCCGCGCGTCTATGTCGAGCGGATCAACATTATTGGCAACACGCGGACGCTTGACCGCATTGTCCGCCGGGAATTGCGTGTGGTTGAGGGTGATGCGTTTAACCGCGTGTTGCTGGATCGATCCCGTAACCGTGTCCGTGCGCTCGGCTTCTTTAAAGAGGTGGAGATTACCGAGCGGCAGGGATCCAAGCCTGATCGAACGATTGTTGATTTGACCGTCGAAGAGCAACCGACCGGTGAGTTGGCATTTTCTGCCGGGTTCTCTTCGGTGGACGCATTCCTGATTGACCTGTCTGTATCAGAGCGAAATCTACGCGGGCGTGGTCAGACGGCCGTAGCGCGCGTTTCGGCCTCTGATCGCCAGCAACTCGTTGATCTTCGCTTC
>JBCBCO010000129.1:0-6274 GCA_038630445.1 Pseudomonadota bacterium
GGCTCCCGGCAAAACAGTCATCGCCTTGTTTGATGGAGTTGAACACGAAGGCCGGACTGAAGTGATTATAAGAGGTCGGACGAACCGTTTGGGTTTCGAACGCCTCTTGATAGGTCTTCAGAGCATATCCAACCGCCCAGCCAACACAGGAGCCTTGCGCGCCCTGATTGCCGGGGACAGGGAAGAAGCTGCTGAGGTCAACAAATTGGGGCAGGGTGCCTCGCAAGAGCGGATCACGTTCGTCGAGCGCTTCATATTCTTCGTCGCTGAGCGGTATTAGACCCGTCCCACGTTCGGGCGTCTCGACTTGCTCGGCAACAGCCGACGCTGCGAGCGCGGCGCTCAAGCAAATTCCCAATCCAAAAGTCAATTGTCTGCGCATGGAGCAATCTCCCACCCTTTGCCAGAACCATATTAACCACAGTGCAGCATCCGATTTGACCTGACAAGACGGCGATTCTGAGGCTTCGATCACCTTGCGTCACGGGTTGTCCTTTACGTGCGCGTCAAGCATATCTGCCTGAAATTCTACTTATCGGGAGCAGATCTATGGCCGAAGCTTATATCATTGACGCCTGCCGCACACCGCGCGGCATCGGGAAACAGGGCAAGGGCGCGCTCGCGCATTTGCACCCACAACATCTCGGCGCGACGGTGCTCGCAGCGATCCGCGATCGCAACAATCTGAACACATCCGAAGTCGACGACATCATCTGGGGCACAAGCTCTCAGCGTGGCGCACAAGGCGCTGACCTTGGACGCATGGCGGCGCTCGATGCGGGCTATGATGTCAAAGCATCCGGCGTGACCTTGGACCGTTTTTGCGGATCCGGCATCACAACCGTAAACCTCGCTGCGGCGCAGGTCATGTCTGGTATGGAAGACGTCGTGATTGCGGGCGGCACAGAAATGATGAGCTATACGTCTGCGACCGCTGATCCAAAAGTTCCGCCAATGCTGGATGCGGGCAATATGAGCCTTCGCGAAAAGCATCCACAGTCTCAGCAGGGCGTGTGCGCGGATGCGATCGCGACGCTGGAAGGCATTGATCGGGAAGCTGTCGATCAGCTGGCAGTCGTCAGCCAAGAGCGTGCGGCACGTGCGATCTCCGAAGGCCGTTTTGATAAGTCAGTCGTTCCTGTGCACAATCCGGACGGAACGTTGGCGCTCGACAAAGAAGAATTCCCACGCCCCGGCACGTCCATGGAAAGCCTCAGCGGTCTGAAGACGGTGTTCAACATGTTCATGGACATCCCAGTCGACGAACAAGGCCACACTTACGGCACCATGGTCACCAAGAAATACCCGGAGCTCGAGGGTAAAATGGACCACGTCCATCATGCTGGGAACTCGTCGGGCGTTGTTGACGGCGCAGCTGCGCTATTGATCGCGTCTAAGGATGCCGTCGACAAGAATGGTTGGCAGCCGCGGGCGCGAATCGTTGCCACGGCGAATATGGGCGACTGCCCAACACTGATGCTGAACGCCCCGGTACCAGCCGCTGAGAAAGTCCTTGAGAAAGCCGGTCTCAGCAAAGACGACATTGATGTTTGGGAAATCAATGAAGCGTTTTCGGTTGTTGCGGAGCGGTTCATTCGCAAGCTCGATCTCGATCGTGAGAAAGTGAATATCAATGGCGGCGCTATGGCGCTCGGTCACCCGATCGGCGCGACGGGGTCGATCTTGATCGGCACGGCGCTTGATGAGCTTGAGCGCTCAGGCGGTCGCTATGGGCTGATCACGATGTGTGCAGCCGGCGGAATGGCTCCGGCTGTGATCATTGAACGCGTCTAGCCTGCGCGGCTCGTAAATCGAGCTATTCGATCCTCCATACAAAAGCGGCTGATCCTTCAGCCGCTTTTCTTTTGTCTTTCTGCTGAACGAGTGGAGCGCCGAACTGATTCTCGTTTGAGGCGAGCAAGACTGGTCAAATTGCACAGAAGCCGTCATATAATTCCCAATCAGTTTGTATTAGGGGACATAATACAGGTCTCAACCAGACTGATCTGGGAGGAATATATGGAACAGCTTCAAGGCATGGACGCCTCGTTCGTCGCGCTTGAGACGCCAAGCTCACCAATGCATATCGGGTCAATTCTCATTTATGACCCATCGACAGCGCCGGGTGGCTTTGTGCGGTTTAAAGATATTTTGCGCTTCTATGAGCAGCGGATGCAGCTGTCCAAGACGATGCGCCAAAAGCTCGTCAAAGTCCCGTTCAATGTCGATTATCCTTATTGGGTAGAAGATTCCGATTTTGATCTCGAGTATCATGTTCGCCACGTCGCGCTCCCGAAGCCAGGCGATTGGCGACAATTATGTATTCAGGCAGCACGTATTTTTGCGCGCCCACTCGACCTGTCGAGACCGCCATGGGAATTCACGGTCGTTGAAGGCCTCGACAATGTGCCGGGTATTCCAAAAGGCTCGTACGCCGTCGTAACCAAAGTTCACCACGCTGCGATTGATGGCATGTCGGGGATCGACATGATGCAGGCGCTGCACACGCCGACGCCGAGCGTCGCGCCGCCAAACAAGCCTGACACTTGGAAGCCAGATAAGTTCCCCAATCGCGTGGGCATGTTCGCGAAGGGGTATGTCCGTGCTTGGATCAATCCGATCCGTCAAATGGGCGTGTCAGCGCAAGCGGTGCCGGGGATCTATCGCGCGGCCAAAGGCATGATCAAAGGCGAATTTGGTCTCAAGGCGGCGATCGAAGCGCCAAAAACGCGTTTCAACACCAAGATCTCTCCGCATCGTGTCGTTGAAGGCCGTGTGTTCGAGCTGTCTCACATCAAAGCGCTGCGCTCGCTCGCAGACGGGGCGAAGGTCAATGATGTTATGCTGACCATTATTGGCGGCGGTCTGAATAAGTATCTCACTCATCATAATGATCTGCCAAAAACCACGATGACGGCTATGGCGCCGATTTCGGTTCGGTCAGAAGGCGAAAAGAACACGATGGGCAACCAAGTGTCAGCGATGATCGCGCCGCTTGGGACGCATATTTCAGACGCGTCTGAGCGGATGGCATACGTGTATGACCAAACGAGTCGGTCAAAAGAGATGACGAGTGCGCTTGGCGCGCGTCAGATGACCGAAGCGAGTAAAGTCTCACCCGCACTGTTCATGGCGCTCGGGGCGCAGCTCTATTCACGCTTGGGTGTCGCCAATTTTATGGTTCGCCCGGTGATCAACACAGTTGTGACCAATGTGCCAGGACCTCCAGTTCCGATTTATTCGGCCGGCGCCAAGCTGGTCAGCATGCAAGGCTTATTGTGCTTGCTCGACGGGATGGCACTCGGTCATGTCGTTCAGAGCTATCTGAACGAAGCGACGATCACATTCACGGCAGACCGTGACGTGATGCCGGATCCTGAGTTTTACGCCCAGTGCCTGCAGGAAAGCTTTGAAGAGATGGCCAAGGCGGCTGGTGTAGATATCTCGCCGCCAAAACCCAAGCCAGCGCGCAAAAAAGCAGCGACAACTACCAAGTCGACAGCTGCTGCACGCCGCAAGCCAAGAGCCACGACCGGCAAGAAATCAGCGTCCCAAAAGGCCAAAGCGCAGGCGAGCTGAGCTGTTTAGGCATCATTTTCTAGTCTTGCCACGTATACCGTTACAGAGCATGGTTGTGAAAATAGCCGTGAAAACACGGTAGACGGGAGGTAATTATGGCTGCTGCGGCAATGGCGAGACCGCCACATCCGATTTGGACTCTGACGGAAGGACGCGCGATTTTCGAGTTCGGTGCGTTTAGTCTCTTACGGCGCCAAATGCGCTCTCTACCAAAAGGCGACGGACATCCAGTCCTTGTTTTACCAGGGTTTATGGCCAGCGATCATTCCACACGCCCGATGCGGCGTTTATTCGATGATCTAGGCTACAAGTCCTATGGATGGGGCCTCGGCCGTAACGTTCGCTTCAACGAAAAGCGCGAACGTGAAATGTCAGATCTCGTTGAACGTATTTACGAAGAGAATGGTGAAAAGCTTTCTATCGTTGGCTGGAGCCTTGGCGGCGTTTTTGCGCGCGAACTTGCGAAAATGCACCCAGACATCGTCCGTATCGTCGTGTCTCTTGGCAGTCCGATTAGCAATAATCGCCGACATTCTGCGCCGAGCCGGATCTTTGAAGCGATCAATGGCAAAGAAACAAAGCCTGAAGCAGAAGGGCGCTATCGCGACCTAGAATCTGCGCCGCCTGTGCCAACCACCTCTATCCTGACCAAGACGGATGGTGTCGTCTCCTGGCGCGGGTCCGTTCAGTGTCCGTCTAAAGGCGAAGATACAGAAAATATCCTGGTGCCCGCCAGCCATGTGGGGCTTGGTGTCAATCCACTGGTCATGGTTGCCGTTGCGGATCGCCTCGCTCAGCCTGAGGGGGAGTGGGTGCCGTTCGATCGATCTGGATGGCGAGAGTACGTGTTCAAAGACGCGCCTCTCGCCTGAGAAAAAATTCGATAAAATTCAATCTATCATCTGAACCATAACCTCATCTCTATGTGCCATATCGGGGCGTAGCGAAATGAACCACACGCACCCTGCGCGTTTGAATGAGGGACCTGGGTATGGCCAAAACGGTATTGGTAATTGATGACGATCCAACACAGCGCCGCTTGCTGACAGCAGCGGTTGAAAAGGCAGGCTTTGCTTGCCGCACAGCGCCTGACGGGGAAACAGGCGTGGCGATCGCCACAGATGCCAATGCCGGGGCCGACGTTGTGCTTCTGGACCTCACAATGCCTGGATTGTCGGGCATGGAAACCCTCGAAATGTTGACGGAACGTCGTCCTGACGTCCCAGTCATCATCCTCACCGCCACAAGCGGGATCGATACAATTGTTGCGGCCATGCGCACGGGCGCAGTCGACTTTGTCGTGAAACCAGCGAACCCGGAACGCGTTGTCGTTTCGATCCGCAATGCGCTGAAATTGTCGTCTCTCACTGGTGAAGTGAAGCGTCTGACCCGTAAAGCCGAAGGCGGAATGGGTTTCGACGATATGATCGCCAGCGCGCCGATTATGCGCCAGGTGCTTCGCCTCGGCCAACGCGCAGCGGCGTCTGACATTCCAGTACTGATCTTGGGGGAGAGCGGTGTTGGTAAAGAGGTGATCGCGCGTTGCATTCAAGGCGCGTCGGAGCGCTCCGGCAAACCGTTCATCTCCGTCAATTGTGGCGCGATCCCAGAAAACCTGGTCGAGAGCATCTTGTTCGGGCACGAAAAAGGCGCCTTTACGGGCGCTGTGTCTCGCTCTGCTGGTAAATTTGTCGAAGCCGATGGCGGAACGCTGTTCCTCGATGAAGTCGGTGAATTGCCGCTCGATATGCAGGTTAAGCTGCTGCGTGCCCTTCAAGAAGGGGAGGTCGACCCTGTTGGTGCGCGCCGCCCCGTGAAAGTTGATGTGCGCATCATCTCGGCCACCAACCGTGACCTCGCCCAGCGGGTCAAAGAAGGGGCCTTCCGCGAAGACCTTTTCTACCGCTTGAACGTCTTCCCAGTTGAGATGCCAAGCTTGCGGGAGCGGGTTGAGGATGTCCCCGCTCTGGTCGATCACTTTATCGGTCGGTTCAACGCATCTGAAGGCACACGCATTGTTGGCGCTGCCGATGAGACAGTGAAAATGCTCTGCGCCTTCGATTGGCCGGGCAATGTTCGCCAGTTGGAGAATGCCGTGTTCCGCGCTGTCGTCTTGTGTGAAGGCGACATGTTGCAGCCGCATGACTTCCCGCAAATCAGCGGTGTCATGCCAGAAATGGCGGCTCTGCCAGAAGTGCCATCCCGCGGAACGCCTGCGAACGATGTGATGCCTACGGCACAGGCGCTCGGCACCAGTGAACGCGTTGCTATCCTGGAAGAGGGTGAAGTCCGCAGTCTCGCAGACGTGGAACGTGATCTGATCGCCTATGCGATTGAGCATTATGCGGGTCATATGAGCGAAGTTAGCCGCCGTCTCGGGATTGGCCGGTCGACGCTTTACCGCAAGGTTCGTGAATATGGTCTCGAAGACAGCGCCAAGAAAGAAGCCGGTTAGGCTTAAAACCTGGCCGAGGTTTCAATTGACGGTCGTCCTCAGGGTGCCATAGCACCTTTATGGACCTCTCGAGCGTTGATGCGATCATCTTCGATAATGACGGCGTCTTAGTCGACTCCGAAACCATTCACGTGGCGGTCGAGCGAGAGCTCCTCGCTGAGATGGGGCTCGTCTACGAACACGGCGCCTATCTCAAGCGATTTGTTGGGCTCTCGAACTTAGATTTTCATCGAGAAATAG